>DRJJ01000175.1 GCA_011052255.1 Gammaproteobacteria bacterium
AATCCGCTGCCCAGGATAATCTCGGTACTTCCCCCGCCGATATCAATCACCAGACGCTGTACACCTTCACTACCGGTACTGTGAGCAACACCCAGATAAATCAGGCGCGCCTCTTCTATGCCTGAAATGATTTCAATGCCATGGTTGAGTGCATGTTCGGCCTTTTCCAGAAAAAGCTCACCATTGGCCATACGGCGCAAGGCACTGGTTCCGACAATTCGCACATTGCTATCTGGAATTTCACACAAGCGCTGCCCAAAACGACGCAGGCAGTCCAGTGCCTTTTCTTCTGCCGCGCTACTGAGGTTACAGTCCTGATCCAGTCCTGCACCCAACTGCACCATTTCTCGCAGGCGATCTATTATGCGTAGCTGACCATTTTCACAGCGTGCGATAATCAGGTGAAAGCTGTTAGAGCCAAGATCAACTGCGGCAAGTTCGTCCGTATTTGTAAACCGGGACGACCGGGATGAAGCTGTACTGAAAATACGAAACATTAATCAGGTATCCGCTTGTATATACTCGTTACTGTTTAAAAACTTTCAGTTATAACTATACTTGAATTAAAACCACTACTACAACAGGAATACACCATGCACATGAAGCAACTGTCATTGATTTTACTAATGGTAATAACCATTCCTTTCTACCCGCTACAGGCTGGCTGGAATCCTTTTGCAGAAGAAAAGGCGGAAGACCAGAAGGTCAAAAATACCGAGGTTGCTGAAACCACCGCTCGCTTCAAGAACAAAGATCCCAGCCTGAAAACCTATTTCAAAAAAGCCTATGGCTATGCGGTGTTCCCGACCGTAGGCAAGGGTGGTATAGGCATAGGTGGGGCCTATGGTTCAGGCGAAGTATTCAAAAAAGGCCGCTTGATTGGCAAAACAAGTATTTCCCAGCTCACTATCGGCTTCCAGCTAGGTGGACAAGCATACAGTGAATTAATTTTCTTCAAGGACAAGCGTACACTGGAAGACTTCACCTCGGGAAATTTCGAGTTTGATGCCCAGGTTTCGGCCGTAGCCGTTACCGCAGGTGCATCAGCGGATGCTGACTACAATAATGGTGTGGCTATATTCACCATTGCCAAGGGCGGTTTGATGTATGAGGCATCAATCGGTGGTCAAAAATTCAGCTTTGAGCCTGTGAAATAGCTTAAATGTAAAACGTACTCTTTCTACGCAGCCCTTACTTTACTCGGTACCATCTGCTCGCAGCAGGCAAGCACGCCAATTATCCGGCGGGCTGTCCTGCTTGAGCAGTGTTATTTGCCCAACTTCATGCTCATATACCCACCAGCGCCCATCTGCATCCTGTGCCACCCATCTTGCCCAGCAGGGCAACTGAATACCTTTAAATAGCGTGGCGCTTGTTATTTTCATACCTTAACCCCATGTAAAGGCAAGAACGTCGTTTAAAATGGAGAATAATCATGAGCACGCCTGCTTCACACATCGTATGCCCACATTGTGACAGTGTTAACCGTGTGCCATCAGACCGGCTAGCTGATGATGCCAACTGCGGAAAGTGCAAGAGTGTATTGTTTACTGGTCAGCCTCTTGATCTGGATGGAAAGCGCTTCAAAACTCATATCAGCCGTAGCGACATACCTGTTCTGGTTGATTTCTGGGCCCCCTGGTGTGGCCCATGCAAGATGATGGCCCCGGCATTCCAGCAAGCCGCCAGGCAGCTGGAACCTCAGGTAAGACTGGCCAGGGTCAATACCGAGGTAGCGCAGGGGCTTGCTGCACAATATAATATTCGCAGCATTCCAACGCTGGCATTGTTCCAGCAGGGGCGTGAAATTGCCCGTCAGGCTGGTGCGATGGATCAATCACAGTTACTCGCGTGGGTACGCCAGCATACCGGGTGACGCAGTATAATCCGCGCTTATTACCATCACTGGCAGTAATACATCGATCGGCTCACCTGCTTTCTATAAGCCATCAACTCCGTACAACTTCATATAATTCCGGGTTATTCAGAAACTCGACCTTGTAATTTTCAGACATCTGCCTGAACTCAGGGCTTTGCATAGCAGCAAGATAATCTTCTGCGCATGCCCATTCCACAGTGACCACCATGGTAAACCTGGCATCAGGATTAATGGAACGGTGCAATCTGGCTGAAACGTAACCCGTCTGGTTTCTTATATATTCAGCATATTTATCATACAACTCAAGTGCATGTTGTTCTTTTTCCTGTGGCACTTCAAACGGGTTAATTACAATTAAATTTGCCATTTATCATCCTTAATAATGTATGAAAGTGACTGACTAATACGTAGTGATAGTCGTATTATTGTCGCATCAATTTATTTGTATCTGTATGTTCGAAGGTTTTCCCATAAATCTCGACTATGGTTGTTTCCGAATATACCAGTGTTTCCCGACCTAGTGTAATTTTATGACGAAACCCTGTCGTTCGAGCGTTATCCTGCATAAAAGGGGATTGTATAATGCCCCAATTTTTATCTTGTGTGCTCGCGGTCACCTCGATTACAACGTCACCTTGTTCATTTTTTTCACCAGAATACTGACCTCCCGCTAAAACACACACTGCGCGTGGTATGGTCAGCGAATGCATCACCATTCCTGCGGCGGCATCCCACATCCAGTACCCTGTCTCATCATGAAAAACTTCATCGTCAACTTTCCGCCTGACCACCTGATGATAACGTATTACAGCCAGCACCTGGGACTCTGCATTGGTAACATCTCCAACCGCTGTACAGGCTATTGTTTCATAATATGGATTGTTTTCTGAACCCTCCGGGTCTGGAGCAATGTCCGTTCCTTTATCTCCTTTCCATGTACCAACTAGTTGTTTCAACGGGCCATAATCAATTTTTGTAGTGTCGTTCATGCACTTGAGCTCCATTATTTAGTTACATTTTCTGGCGGTCTGGCATTTCTTGATGCAAGGATACTATCTGTTCATTTCCTGTCGGGTTCTCTTGTTGCGGTAGTTTTTTAATTCCTCCATTACTAATTTAACACACAGCATATCTGGCATGCACTAGAATACGGCATTCAGCCTTACATAATCACTTAAATATATTATTTATGTTATGTTTAGCTATGGTCAAAACACCGAAACAACGCCTGTCGCG
Organism: Gammaproteobacteria bacterium; assembly: GCA_011052255.1. Lineage (GTDB taxonomy): Bacteria > Pseudomonadota > Gammaproteobacteria > DRJJ01 > DRJJ01 > DRJJ01. Next base: position 3,116 of record DRJJ01000175.1, read on the forward strand.
ACACTCTACACAGCGCGGGGGAACTTTTGCTCAGGGTATTACGCTGTTTATGACCGCAGGCTGCCCTTACTGTCTTAAAGTCAGTCGTATTCTCGATAAACTTAATGTACGCATATCCATCGTTAACCCGGAAAGAGATTATTCTCTGCGCCACAAACTGACCGTGAAAGGAGGGCGTTATCAGGTTCCCTGCCTGCACGTTGAAAAGGAAGGTGACAAACCGGTATGGATGTATGAATCACGAGACATTATTCGCTATCTTAACAGTCAATTCTCCAGAAGTAATAACAGATAGGCTGTATATACCTGTAAAATAATCCCTATGATGTATCGCCCAAAACAACTATTGATTAATCTGTTACTGTTACTCGCATCGGTCTTTTTTGCTATTGGCGTATATCTACCTGTTTTTACCCTGACTAAATTATTGATATTCAACAATACAGTTAGTATTCTAAGCGGCCTGTGGCAGCTGGTTGCAGAAGGTGAATATGTTGTTTTTATACTGATATTCAGCTTTAGCATTATCCTGCCCATCACCAAAATATCTATTCTGACGATTGCATGGAATAGCCAAACAGACCACCACCATAAAAAATTAATCTGGCTTGAGAAGATAGGACGCTGGTCAATGCTAGATGTTTTTGTTGTTGCGCTATTAATTGTAACGGTGAAACTCGGGGTATTAGCCAGCGTTGTTATACACGCCGGCCTGTATTACTTTACCGCCTCGGTACTAATCATGATGATTGTTACAAAGCTTGTAATACAAAAATATGAATAGTGCGATTACCTATACGTCTTTCTCCATCGCTGTAGCAAGCGGCTTGAATTGTAAGCCATAAAACATTTGCAGATAGCGTCTGGTTTCATCACGCTCAAGGTCGGTTACAAACTTCCAGAACCCGTATACCCGTGACAGGGTCATCATACGTTCAGCATAAAGCTTCCAGGTATAATGCCGGTGTACCCTTTCTATTCCCCCTGTTGAAATCTGTTGCCAGTACTCCTCGTCATCGCTACAACGTTTAAAAAAACTACTCATAATACCCGCAGACTTGTCAGGATAGTTTGGGTCGATATGAAAACCGGACTGTCCATGTTCTATAATTTCCAGTGGGCCACCATAATGTGTTGCAAAGGTGGGCAGGCCACTTACCATCGCTTCGATTACGGTCAGACCGAATGCCTCGAAGAGGGCGGGTTGGGCAAATACGCCCTTGCGATCAGCTATCCATCGATATAACTCACCAGACAGGCTCTTATCCAGATGTACGCCCAGCCATCGGCATTGGCCATCAAGCTGATACTTGTCCATCAACTCATGCATTAACTGTATTTGTTGTTGCTCTTCCTGGTCAGATGATTTCCTGACATCTACATGTCCGGCAATGACCAGTAAATTGGCATGTTCCCTCAACGCCTCACACTTGCCGTACCATTCTACCAGCCCAGTAATATTCTTGATTCTATCCATCCGCGCCATTGTGAATATTATGGGCTTTTTACTATCTGTCAATTCGCCACGTGCGTCTTCTCCCGTACCACTAAGTACCAGCTCTTCTATCTCGCCATGCAAGGAGCTCATACGCCGATCCCTGTCACTGTTCGGAAAATAGATATTTGCATCGGCACCCGGGGATACTATGTTGAACTTGGGATCAAACATGTCGATTCCATCCACTACCCGGTACAGGCCCGGCATGGTAAATGCGCTGTAACTTTCGTACTGACCAACACTGTCATCCCGGCCGCTTATTTCCTGGTAGGTACTGGTGATGATAAAATCTGCCGCATTCATGGATATCAGGTCAGCTGTGAACTGACAGGAAAAATGATATGAATCTTCATTGTCCTGCCAATATAGATCAGAGTACAAATATTTAGCTTTTTCCAGTGCATGTGCGATATTGCACTGTGTTACATTCAGTCTCTGGGCCAGCAGGGTGGCGACCAGATTTCCATCCGAATAATTTCCTACGATAAGGTCCGGGCGCGTACCGAGCTCGGCCACCACCTCCTTTTCAACTTCATCAGTAAATCGCTCCAGATAGGGCCAAACTTCAAACCTGGACACCCAGCGTTGTAATACTTCTCCATTGCGTGACCGGAACGGTACACGCAGGATGATCGCATTCTCTGTTCCTATTATGTGCTCGACTGGCTGGTTGCATGTTGTGTGTTCAGCTTCAGGTATCAGCCGTGTCACAACGATAATACGGGGTTCAATATCCAGTCCTTGCGCATGCAATCTTTCGCGCATCTCCTGCTCAAGTGCTCGCACCTGGTCCAGAATATACACAACCTGCCCGCCGGTATCAGGCATGCCCAGTACGTTTGCCTGCCCGAAATAGCCATGTGGCGAAAGAATAACAACGTTGAATATCATCGGGATACGGCCCAGAAATTGTTCGACAATATTCGGTTCAGGTGCTTCGAGGATCTCTGTCAGCATATTCAGTGTATCCAGCATGCGGGCGCTGGTATCTCCCCAGCCACGCTCCAAACCGAGGTGTTGCAAGCTTTTCCCTACTATTTCCCAACCGGCGTCCTGCGCCTGAACGCTTAAATAATCCTGTGCCCGCCGTAAATTCTTTTGTAGCTCGTGCAGGCTGGTTATATTCTCGTTCAGCATCAACTGTATACCCTGATACTGATGCAGACGTAAAAATTCCAGAAATCGTCGGTCACCTTTTTCTCTGTCCATCAATAGCTGGCTTGAAAGACGACGATTCAGAAACTCTACGCCCTTACCGATACTACGTGATTCCTGAAGCTTCGGGAAATTTCGGTTAAAGGGCCCGAGATCCAGCTCCAGTGTCCAGCTTCCAGTGAAATCAACGCCACTTACCAGACCTTCCTTAAAAGCAAGGAAATCAGTGGTGTTGACCTGCTCGTATTCCATTGCGTCAACGTGAAAACGAATATATACCCATCGTGCCTTGCGTGGCCGTATGGCCAGGTATATCCAGGGGCTAGATATGGCACCTTCCTGAGTCAGGCGTATCATGTCGGCTAGTTGTGGGCTACATACCTGCTTGTCTTTACTCTGGTCGCAAAACGATTCATATGCATCCCAAAGGTCTGACTGCAGCATAAACGCCCGACCCTGTGCTATAAAGTAGCGTAGCAGGGTGAAAACGGTATCACGTTGCTGATCGATATATTCAGTTAATAAGGCGTGCATGATCTATTGAGCCTCTTGTTTTTACCACAGTATAGCTGCGGATACACTGGTTTACTGTTTTTACCCTACATCGTTCGGGATTCGTATCCTTTCCAGAAAATCATAGTATTGAATCCCTTCCAGTACGCCATTTGCATATTCTGCATCGGCAAAATAAATGCGTGGTTTGCCGCGTAAACGCTCTATCTCCTTACTGTAGTTGCCCACTACCACACCCAGCGTATTTCCTTTGAACATTTCCTCATCATTACCCGAGTCACCTGCCACCAGCATACACTCGGGTTGTATCGCCCACTTCATGGTCAGATAACGTAATGCCAGGCCTTTTGAAACCCGTACCGGTAGCACATCCAGATAGGCATCATGTGACAGTATCAACTTGGCATGCAGGTCACATAAGCGTAGCTGCCTGCGCATCATCGCCAGTGATGGCATCTTGTCTGTGTCAACGTAGTAACTTATCTTGAAGGGTAATTGTTCGCTAGCTGGCTGCAATTTCAGTCCAGGCATGCCTCGCAGTGCCAATTTTATCGCTGCTGCATTCCACTTATAATCAATATGTTTCTGCCAGCCCTTATCACGATTTACCTTATGACGATAATATATTTCTGCCCCTACTGAAGTAATAAGAATATCCGGTGTTGGCACCTTCCACTTTTCCAGGATATCCAGTGCACTCTGTATGCGCCGACCTGTAGCAACCGCAAAACCAAGCCGGTTATTCGCTTGAAGTATTTCAACCAGTTCGGCCAATCCGTTACGCTCACCCAGTAATGTATTGTCTATGTCACAAACCAGTATTCTGTCAATACCCGGCAAGCGGCTTTTACCGGGTGACACGGTCTGGTCCTGGTGATGATCTTTCAACAGTCTGTTTACTTCTTTCATGTACTTGCTGACGTGGCCATCCCATGTGTAATGCGCCTGGCTCCCCTTAACCCCGTTAATTGACATTTGTTGCCAAAGCTTCTTGCTACGTAGCACACTAACCAGTGCCTGTTCAATATCCTTGCTATTTAATGGATCGATCAATTTTCCGTTACAACAGTTAGCTATGATTTCTTTCGGTCCACCATCTGCTGTAGCCACAACGGGTAAACCACTTGCTGCCGCTTCGATCAGTGTCAGGCCAAACGGTTCGGTTAACGCCGGGTTAACAAAAACTCCTTTTAGCATAGTCGCCATACGATACAGTTCTGGCACATCTCTTGCTAAATGATGTTTGGGTATCGCCATATGTCCATACAGGTCGTAACGATCCAGTAATAACAATATATCGGTCAGAACTTTTTGCGCACCCTCATCCAGTTTACAGATGTCATCTCTGTTTCCGGCAATAATAACCAGATTGGCTCTTTTTCGTAGCTCCTTGCTTTTGCCGTAGGTCTTGATCAGCGTACGAATGTTCTTTCTCTCGTCCGGACGTGACAATGCCAGTATGACTGGTTTATTCGGATCCTCCAGAAACCGGCTAACAGAACGGTGTATGGCAGGTAGTTTTGTATGGCTGTTCGGTGGGTGAAACCGAACCAGGTCAACGCCTGGAGGTATCACGACATCACGTACCGGATGATAGTTCTCATACTGCCGGTATTGTTCCATCAACTCCTGCCGGGTACTGGTGATAACCATCGCAGCATTCCCCAGAGCCACTTCCTCTGCTTCGATACGTTGCCGAATATTATAGCGTGACTGGATCGCGCTGGCGCTCATACCTTGTTCCATTAAGCGATTTTTCTTAACTCGCCCCAGTGAATGCCCTGTGTGTATCAGTGGTACTCCGATCAACTGTGCCAGACCCGCGCCTACGTAGCCACCATCGGCATAATGACTGTGAATTAGATCCGGACAGTGGCCTACCTTACGAAAATGCTGCAGGCTATTATCAATAAATCCTTCCAGATGTGGCCATAGTAATTCTTTTCTGATATACCGCCTGGGCCCACATCTTATCCGTACTATATTCGCGCCAGGCTCAACCTTTTCTATTTCCTGTGCATAATCCGGATCAGTGTTTGCATCTTCAATCAGTCGTGTCAGTAAATCAACTCGCCGAACCTGGGGGTGACGAGCCAGCGCACGTAATAGTTCAACAGCATATAGTATCTGGCCCCCGGTGTCGGCATCACAGCCCAACTCTAATCTGTCTCCTCGCACCAGACCATGCACACTGATCAATACGATGTACAACTTATGCGGCTTTTGCATCAGCTATGATTCATCCAACGCATCAGGTAATCTGAATACAGTTGTGAGTCATCGGGTGTAGCCCCTCGAAACTCACAGATATTAGCCGCAAACTCCAGGGCACGTTTGAGTATTATTTCATCTGCCCAACCCTGGCTGTACCCCAACAGGCAAACAGCACTGAAGGCATCACCTGCGCCGACAGTATCCTGCACATTTTCTACCGCTGCACTGGCACCACAAACAGTGTCTGATTGTGAAATGATACATGCTCCACGTTCGCCTTCCGTTAAAACCAGTGTTTCCAGACTGTACTGGCCCAGCAAAAGGCTGGCCTCCGCTTCGCGTTCCTGTGCATCGATACTATCCATACCTGTCAGTTCAGCTAATTCCTGATCATTCAGTTTTAACCAATAAGCATCACCAATTAACTTGTCTATTGACTGTTTGTCCCACCAGGGAGTACGCAGGTTGATGTCGATAAACCGTAATGCACGGCACCCGTCAATAATCTGCTTCAATGTTGCTCTTGATATTGCAGACCGGGTTGCCAGACTACCATGATAAATAAAACTGATTGCCTGTTGTCCTATACATGATTTCAACAAGGCGTAGCTAATAAAATCATAGGCCTGATCGGCGACAATAGAATAGACTGGTTGGCCCTGCTGTAGTTCGATCTGTACCACACCTGTAGGGTATTCGGTGTCGATCTGTATGCCCTGGACTGCCAGGCCCCAGTCACGCATGCGCATCAGGACTTCCTGTCCGGCATCATCACTCCCTATACGGCTGGCCAGCAGTGGGTTCAGGCCAAATCCGCGCAAATGCCAGGCCACATTAAACGGGGCACCACCCAACACCTTACTGCCATCCGGGAATTGATCGAAAAGTACTTCACCAAATATAACCGGACGCCCAGGTTTAGGTTGTTTCGGCATATGCGCAACTCTCCTTATCCGGCAGATACCTGCCTAGCTTTATATGAGATTCCTTTTCACAGATTTTCTTTACATATTATTCAACAGTCACTGACTTCGCCAGATTTCTCGGCTGATCCACGTCTGTACCACGCAGCACAGCAACGTGATAAGAAAGCAATTGTAACGGGATGGTATATATCATCGGAGCGATGCTGTCATCTGTTGGCGCGACTGCAATAATTTTTAATCCGGCTCTGGCCTCCATATTGGCAGATTCATCGGCAAAAACATACAGGCGTCCACCCCGCGCACGCACTTCTTCCAGGTTGGATTTAAGTTTTTCCAGTAATTCATTATTCGGCGCAACACTGATAATGGGCATGTCTTCATCAACCAGCGCGAGTGGCCCGTGTTTGAGCTCACCAGCCGGGTATGCCTCAGCATGAATGTATGAAATTTCTTTCAACTTTAAAGCCCCCTCCATCGCAACCGGGTATTGCGCTCCGCGACCCAGAAACAGGGCATGATGCTTATCGGCAAAATCCTCAGCCAGTAACTTAATCGCATCGTCGAGCTGCAGTGCAGACTCGATCTTGCACGGTAAACTTTTCAGCTCTGCGATAATTCGTGCTTCTGTACCTGCATCAAGCTTGTTATGTCGGCCCAGCGCCAGTACCAGCAGCATCAGACAAACCAGCTGTGTAGTAAAGGCCTTGGTTGATGCAACACCTATTTCAGGGCCGGCACGGGTCATCATGACCAAGTCGGATTCACGAACCAGTGAACTTTCCGGTACATTACATATCGTAAGTGACTTGCCAAATCCCAGTCTTTTTGCCTCATGCAAACCTGCCAGAGTGTCTGCCGTTTCGCCTGATTGTGATAAGGTTACGATCAGCGAATTTTTACGCACCACCGGCTTACGATAGCGGAATTCACTAGCCACCTCGACATTGCAGGGCACACCCGCAATGGCCTCTAACCAGTATCTTCCAATCAGTCCGGCATGGTAGCTTGTGCCACAGGCAATGATCTGCACTCGGTCGACACCGCTAAATATCTCATTTGCATTCGGACCAAAAGATTTCTCAAGTACATGACTGTCACTAATGCGCCCCTCCAGTGCATCACTGACTGCACGTGGCTGCTCGTATATCTCCTTGAGCATGTAATGGCGGTACTGCCCACGCTCGACGGCATTGGCACTCAGTTCAGAAAGGTGTTCTTTACGTTCTACCTCTTCACCGGCGGCATTATAAATCTTCAGACTCTTGCTGGTGATGTCTACCACATCACCCTCTTCAAGTATGATAAACCGCTGTGTCACTGGCAATAACGCAGCCACATCCGAGGCGATAAAATATTCACCAATCCCTACACCGACAACCAGCGGACTACCGCTACGGGCAGCAACCATACGTCCTGGTTCATCAGCACAGATTACGCCCATTGCGTAAGCCCCTTCAAGATCTTCTATTGCTAACTTCACCGCACTGAGCAAATCATTTCCCTGCTCAATATAATACGTTACCTGATGAACAATAACTTCTGTATCTGTTTCCGAGGTAAATTCATAACCCCTCTCTGCCTGTAATACGCGTAGTGATTCAAAATTCTCGATAATGCCGTTGTGTACCAGTGAAACACGATCGCGGCAAATATGGGGATGAGCATTTTTTGTAGAGGGTGCGCCGTGTGTCGCCCAGCGTGTATGTGCTATACCCAGCGTCCCGTGAATCTGGTGTTTGTCCTGTTCGGTTGCCAGTTCCTGGACCTTTCCCAACGTGCGAATACGCTGGATGCTATTGTCTTTGTCCAGAACGGCTATACCCGCGGAGTCATAGCCTCGATATTCAAGACGGCGCAGGCCTTCAATCAAAATTTGCGTTACATCGCGCTCTGTAATCGCGCCAACTATGCCACACATATTTTTTATCCTTGCTTATTTATTTTCAGTCGGCTTCTTAACGGGTCGTCGCCAGCCTTTTAAACTTATCTGCTTGGATCGACTCAGACTTAATTCATTATCAGGTGTATCGCTGGTAATAGTGGAGCCTGCACCTATCGTAGCGCCTTTGCCAACCGTTACCGGCGCCACAAGCTGTGTGTCGGATCCAATAAATGCATTATCGCCTATTATCGTCTTGTGCTTATAGGCACCATCATAATTACAGGTGATAGTTCCAGCGCCAATATTAACATCACACCCGATCTCGGAGTCGCCGATATAGCTCAGATGGTTAATCTTGCTGCCCTTGCCTACAATAGATTTCTTGATCTCAACAAAGTTACCAATATGTACGCCTTCGGATAAACGTGCTTCCGGTCTTATTCGTGCAAAAGGTCCGATGGTGGCATCGTTGCCGATCTCGGCATCTTCCAGCACACAATGTTGCTTGATAATCACGCCATCGCCTATTTTACAATTTCTGATACTTGTGTTCGCGCCCACCTGAATGCCTTCGCCCAGTACAACCTTACCTTCAAGTATCACATTGATATCCAGCACCACATCCTGGCCTGTTGTAACCACGCCTCGTATATCAAGCCGGGACGGGTCCATAACGGTTACTCCGGCTCGCATCAGCGCCTGGGCCTGTTCTTGCTGGTACACTCGCTCCAGAGCGGCCAGTTGTACACGGTCATTGATACCCAACACTTCGGCTTCAGATTGCGCAGCGACAGATATTACTTCTACCCCGTCCGCAACGGCCATTTCGATCAGGTCTGTCAGGTAATATTCACCCTGACTATTGTTGTTATCCAGGCGCTCGAGCCACATTGACATCTGCTGTGCTGAACAAGCCATAATTCCTGTATTGATTTCTTGAATCTGCTTTTGCTGTTCACTGGCGTCTTTATGTTCGATGATGCGGCAGATATGGCCTTGTTGATCCCTTTCAATACGACCATAACCAGTCGCATCCTCCAGGCTCACCGTTAACAGGGCCACACCGTCTACCTTCAGCAACCGATCCAGGGTCTCTGCCCGGATCAGCGGTACATCGCCATACAAAACAAGCACCTTGTCAGCCGAAGCAACGGCGGGCATGGCCTGCATCACCGCATGGCCGGTACCCAGTTGATCTGCCTGCTCCACCCAGTTTACTGCCAGATGTGCCAGCCGCTCTGGAACAAGTTTCCCGCCATGGCCATACACCACATTAATCTGAGCCCCTGGCAAGTGTGCTGCCGTTTCAACTACGTGCTCCAGCAATGGCTTCCCGGCTATTTCATGGAGTACCTTTGGCAGCGCCGAGCACATCCGGGTACCTTGGCCTGCGGCCAGAATGATAATACTTAGAGCCATGATTTTCCTGAAATTACTGTTGAATCACACACACGCATATCATCTTATCATGAACTTGAATAGGGTACGCGTTGTTTGGTTTAAAAACAAAATGACTATTTATTATTACGGATATAATGTAGGGGTATTGCTCGCCGCATTCTTATTGTTTTCGTGCGGTCTTATTTGTCGGGGTTTTGGTGTTCTATAATCGCGAAATCCGGGCACGCCAGCTATTGCGCCCTGACCGTGCGCATTAGCCATGAATGGACCAGCAACTCCTCCTCAGTGCAGCAGCGCACTGTTATCCTCAAGGCGTTTACGCTGCAACTCGTCAGGAGTCGCCTCTCGTACCTCGGTAACCTTGACGTTGAATATCAGATTTTTGCCTGCCAAAGGATGGTTACCATCTACGGTCAGTTTGCCATCTTCAATCCTGGACACCAGAAACGTTTTCACCTCACCCTTGTCGTTCTGGAACTGCACCTCGGCACCAATGCGATGATACTCGGGTGGTACATTGGCAAGATCATCGGTATAGGTCAGATCAGGATCAGTGGGTCCGAAGCCTTCTTCAGGCGAGACGGGCACTTCTAGCGTTTCACCTGCGGCCATGCCTTCCAGCGCCATTTCAACTTTTTCTACCAGACCACTCTCAGTACCATGTACGTATCCAATCGGCAGATCACTCTGCTCCAGGATTTCTCCGCTTTCATCGCGGATACTGTAGGTAAAGTAAACGGCCTTATTGCGTTCTACGCGAACTGAATCGTTCATGATGTAATTCCCAGATAAGAATGACTAAAAGACTATTTTTTCTTTTTGCGTATTCGTTCTAGCGTACGCAACTGCGCTATTGCTTCTGCAAGTTCTGCGGTCGCCCGTGCATAATCCATCTCAGTCTTTTTGCCGGCTAATGCATGTTCGGCATGCTCTTTGGCCTTGATGGCCGCTGCCTCATCTATGTCTTTTGCACGCATCGCTGTATCAGCCAGGATGGTGACCACATGTGGCTGTACTTCCAGCATACCGCCAGAGACATAAAAGGTTTGCTCTTCGCTCCCTTTTGTCCTGACCCTGACCTCACCCGCCTTAAGTGGTGTCAACATTTGTGTATGACGCGGCGCTATACCTACTTCGCCCATGATAGCCGGAGCAAATACCATTTCAGCAGTACCGGAAAATATTTCCTGCTCAGCACTAACGATGTCGACATGTAAAGTCATACCCATTTTTCTGCCCCGAATACGTTAAAGGGTTTTAGCCTTTTCAGCAACTTCTTCAATACCACCTACCATGTAAAATGCCTGCTCGGGATATTCATCCATTTCACCATCGATGATGGACTTGAATCCGCGAATAGTGTCTTTCAGGCTTACATACTTGCCAGGTGACCCGGTAAAGGTCTCGGCCACAAAGAACGGCTGTGACAGGAAGCGCTGGATTTTACGAGCACGCGATACGGTCTGTTTGTCTTCTTCTGACAGCTCGTCCATACCCAGAATGGCAATAATATCCTTCAGCTCCTTGTAGCGCTGAAGCAAGCCCTGCACTTCACGCGCGATATCATAATGTTCCTGACCAATCACTAACGGGTCTAACTGGCGCGAAGTCGAATCGAGTGGATCAACCGCCGGGTAAATACCCAGTTCAGCAATCTGGCGAGACAATACCAGCGTCGCGTCCAGATGCGCGAAGGTGGTAGCCGGTGACGGGTCGGTCAAGTCATCCGCCGGTACATAAACTGCCTGGAACGAAGTAATGGAGCCGGTCTTGGTAGAAGTAATACGCTCTTGCAGTACACCCATTTCTTCAGCCAGGGTAGGCTGGTAACCTACTGCAGAGGGCATACGGCCCAGCAATGCGGACACTTCTGTTCCAGCCAGTGTGTAACGATAAATATTATCGATAAACAGCAGCACTTCACGGCCTTCGTCACGAAAGTTTTCAGCAATCGTTAAACCGGTCAGCGCAACACGTAAACGGTTACCTGGCGGTTCATTCATCTGACCGTAAACCAGCGATACCTTGTCCAGTACGCCACCTTCTTCCATTTCATAGTAGAAGTCATTACCTTCACGGGTGCGCTCACCGACACCAGCGAAAACGGAGTAGCCAGAGTGCTCTACCGCAATGTTACGAATCAATTCCATCAGTGTTACCGTCTTGCCCACACCGGCACCACCGAACAGACCAATTTTGCCACCCTTGGCAATCGGCATAATCAGGTCAATCACCTTGATGCCGGTTTCCAGTATTTCGAGTGAGGCTGACTGATCTGCATAGTCAGGCGGATCACGGTGAATAGGCATTTTCTTTTCTTCGCCGATATCACCCTGTTCATCAATCGGGTTACCCAGTACGTCCATGATACGTCCCAGGGTTTTTTCACCAACCGGCACGTGTATCGGTGCGCCGGTATTCGCCACATCCAGATCACGTTTTAAGCCGTCGGTAGAGCCCATTGCGATGGTTCGCACCACACCGTCACCCAGCTGCTGCTGAACTTCCAGTGTTAAGCCTTCTTCATCTACGAACAGGGCGTCGTAAATCTTTGGCATGTTGTCGCGGTCGAACTCAACGTCTACTACCGCACCAATAATTTGTATAATCTTTCCCGAACTCATTTTCGGACCCTCATTTGATAAATTTCAATTCTGTTTCGTGCGCGCGCTATACAGCCGCTGCGCCGGCGACGATTTCTGATAACTCCTGGGTGATCGCTGCCTGACGTGCCTTGTTATAGGACAGGTTCAGATCATCAATCAGATCACCAGCGTTATCGGATGCACTCTTCATGGCTACCATGCGCGCAGCCTGTTCGCAGGCAATATTTTCAACCACACCCTGATAGACCAGTGACTCGATGTAGCGCATCAGCAATGCATCCAGTACGGTTCTGGATTCCGGCTCGTAAATATAGTCCCAGTGATGTGCAATTTCCTTGTCCTTTTCAGGAGCGGAGATAGGCAGCAACTGGACGACGCGAGGTTGCTGGGTCATCGTATTGACAAAGATATTGGTGGCAATATAAAGACGGTCAATTTCACCAGCTTCATAGGCATCCAGCATCACCTTGATCGCACCCAGCAGCTCGTCCAGCCGGGGCGCATCACCCAGATGACTGGTATTGGCGCGCAGGTTTCCTTTGAGTCTCTTGAAAAACCCGCTGGCCTTGCTGCCGATGGTACACATATCAATTTCGATATTTTTTTCGTCCCAGGCCATCATGTCGGCCACCGTGGTACGGAACAGATTGGAGTTCAGGCCACCGCATAATCCACGGTCGCTGGAAATAATAATATAACCAACCCGTTTTACTTCACGCTCGATCATATAGGTCGATTTGTACTCAGAGTGCGCCTGTGCCAGATGCGCTATGACGTTGACCATTTTCTGCGCATACGGGCGCGAGGCTCGCATACGATCCTGTGCCTTGCGCATTTTTGAGGCCGCAACCATTTCCATCGCACGCGTGATTTTCTGCGTGTTCTGGATACTCTTGATCTGGGTCCGTATTTCTTTGCCGCTGGCCATTGCTGGCTACTCCTCTTACCAGGTACTGGTCGCTTTAAAGCTCTCAATTGCTGCCTTGATCTTTGCTGCAATCTCGTCGTTGTAGTCGCCCGTACTGTTGATGTTTTCCATCAGGTCTGCGTGATTTGAATTAACAAACGCATGCAGGGCTGCTTCGAAATCAACAATCTTGTTAGCTTCCACATCATCCAGCAGGCCTTCATTGGCTGCATAGAGTGAGACAGCCATTTCAGCAACCGAAAGCGGTGAATACTGTTTCTGTTTCATCAGCTCGGTGACACGCTGGCCACGCTCCAGCTGCTTACGTGTGGCTTCATCAAGGTCAGAAGCAAACTGTGCAAAGGCCGCCAGTTCACGGTATTGAGCCAGTGCCAGGCGCACACTGCCGCCCAGTTTCTTGATGATGGTAGTCTGTGCCGCACCACCTACACGCGATACAGACAGGCCGGCGTTAATCGCAGGACGTATACCGGCGTTGAACAGGTCAGACTCCAGAAAGATCTGGCCATCTGTAATCGAGATAACATTGGTGGGTACGAAAGCAGATACGTCACCGGCCTGTGTTTCAATGATAGGTAACGCAGTCAACGAACCCGTTTTACCTTTAACGGCACCGTTGGTAGCCTGCTCAACAAAATTTTCATTTACACGTGCGGCGCGCTCCAGCAAACGAGAATGCAGATAGAACACATCGCCCGGATAGGCTTCACGACCCGGTGGCCTGCGCAACAGCAAGGACACCTGACGATAGGCCCAGGCCTGCTTGGTCAGATCATCATATATGATCAGCGCATCTTCACCGCGGTCACGGTAGTATTCACCCATTGAGCAACCGGAGTAGGGCGCGATATATTGCATCGCGGCAGATTCTGCTGCGGTGGCCGCAACAATGATGGTGTGCGCCATCGCGTCATGTTCTTCTAGCTTGCGCACGACTGCTGCAACGGATGAGGCCTTCTGGCCTATCGCCACATAGATACATTTAACCCCGGTGCCTTTCTGGTTAATAATCGCATCGATAGCGACTGCGGTTTTACCTGTCTGACGGTCACCAATGATCAGCTCGCGCTGTCCGCGACCAATAGGCACCATTGCATCAATCGCCTTCAACCCGGTTTGTACCGGCTGGTCGACTGACTTACGGCTAATGACACCTGGTGCAACTTTTTCAATGGGTGAAGTCAACTCAGTATCAATCGTGCCCTTGCCATCAATCGGCATGCCCAGCGAATCGACGACTCGACCCAGTAGCGCATCGCCAACCGGAACTTCCAGGATGCGGCCGGTGCACTTGACGCTGTCACCTTCCGTAATATGTTTGTAGGAACCCAGAATAACCACACCAACGGAATCGCGTTCCAGGTTGAGTGCCATTCCATATGTGTCACCGGGAAACTCAAGCATTTCACCGGCCATGACGTCACCCAGACCGTGTACACGCACGATACCGTCAGTCAGACTGACGACAGTACCTTCGTTTCGGGCCTCGGCGGCTGCATCAAATGACTCGATGCGTTTTTTGATCAGCTCGCTGATTTCGGATGGATTGAGTTGCATAACCTAAGTCCTCTTAATGGTTCATGGCACTGGCCAGCTTACTTAGCTTGCCCTGTACCGAACCGTCAATAATCATGTCACCGGCGCGTATGATGGCTCCGCCCAGCAAGGTCTTGTCTACACTTACGTCGAGACTTACCTTGCTTCCCAGTCTTTTAACCAACGCTGCAGTAATCTTTTCCTGTTGCGCTTCGGTGACCGGGAATGCAGAGACCATTTCCGCCTCTATCGTTTGTTCTGCTTCGGCGCGATAATGTTCATATACAATTGCGATTTCAGGCAGCAATGCCAGTTTGTCGTTTTCATCAAGCAGGCGAATCAGATTGCGGCCCTGTTCATCAACTGCATCGGCACTCACGTCTATCAGCATGTCGGTGATTTGTTCACGCGACAGCCGGGCACTTGCCATAACCTCACACATTGCGGGGTCCTGTATAACAGTTGCCACCGTCATCAGCATGGTAGACCACTGCTCCAGTCTGTCGTTTTCCTGCGCATGCTTGAAAACGGCTTGGGCGTAAGGTCGTGCGATGGTGGTTAATTCAGCCATTAGCCTGTCTGAATCTGGCTGGCCAGATCATCCAGTAGTTTACTATGAGCCGCTTCGTCGATCTCACGCTCAAGCACCTTGCCGGCACCTGCCAGCGCCAGTGATGCTACTTGCTTGCGCAGCTCTTCGCGTGCACGGTTTACTTCCTGATCGATTTCAGCACGGGCTGCGATCAGTATACGTTCTGCCTCGGTGCGTGAATCGCCCTTGGCTTCTTCGATTATCTCACCGGCACGTTTCTGCGCCTGATTAATAACCTCACCCGCCTGTGACTTGGAGTCACGCAGGGTTTCTACCGCACGTTCCTGAGCCAGTTTTTGTTCATGCTGACCGCGTTCAGCTGCAGCCAGTCCGTCGGCAATGTGCTTTTTACGTTCATTCAACGCGCTCATCAATGGTGGCCATATATATTTCATACAGAACCACACAAACACGAAGAACGTAATCGACTGTCCTATGAGTGTTAAATTGATATTCATGCTATAACCTTCAGATTGGTTTCGTTAAGACGAATACGTACTGAAACGAATATCAAACAACAGCGAACAGTACGTAGAAGGCAATACCAACAGCAATCATCGGCACGGCGTCTACCAGACCCATAACGATGAAAAACTGGGTACGCAACATCGGGATCAGCTCAGGCTGGCGTGCTGCGCCTTCCAGAAAGCGTCCGCCAAGGATGCCGATACCGATGGCCGCGCCGAGGGCACCCAGGCCCATCATCAGTGCGCCCGCGATGTATAACAGTGCATTTGCGAGTTCCATTTTTTTCTCCTGTATCTAAATTAGGGTCGTGTTTAATTATAAAATCGGTTTAGTGTTCGCTATGTGCCATGTCCATATAAACGATGGTCAGGGTCATGAAAATAAACGCCTGTAATGTCACAATCAAAATATGGAAAATTGCCCAGCCCAGCTGCAGGAAGCCACCAAATATCCCCATACCTATGCCCGCGCTGTACATAATCGCGATAAGAATAAAGATCATCTCACCCGCATACATGTTGCCGAACAGTCGTAGTGACAGTGACAGCGGTTTGGCGATCAGCGATACAAACTCAAGCAAAAAGTTGATCGGTATCAGAATGGCCATCACCAGCTTGTTGTCGGAGGTAAACGGCATCAAGGTCAGCTCGCCGGCAAAGCCACCCACACCCTTGTTCTTGATACTGTAAAACAGCATCAGCGCAAATACCGACAACGCCATACCAAAGGTGGCATTCGGATCGGTTGACGGGACTACCTTGAAATAGATATGACTCGGGTCTGCACCAAAAAGGGTTGCGCCCAGCCAGCCAACCGTAGACGGTATCCAGTCTACCGGGAGCAGGTCCATAAAATTCATCAGAAATACCCAGACGAACACCGTCAGGGCCATGGGTGCTACCAGTGGATTCTTGCCGGTAAACGAACCGCGCACACTGGTGTCGATAAACTCAACGATCATTTCCACAAAATTCTGCAGGCCGCCGGGTACACCGGTTTCAGCCTTTTTGGCAACCTTGCGGAACAACCATAAGAAGAGTACACCCAAAACGATGGACCAGAACATGGTGTCCACGTGGATCGCCATAAAGCCCATCTCTTTGGCTTCGGCAGCCGAATGGGCAAGACCCCAACTACCATCAGGATGCTGACCATAGGTCATATTCTGTAAATGGTGCTTAATGTAAGCGCCAGATGTTAGTTCACTGCTTGACATGCATGTTACTCAACAAAGATTCTTCAAATCTGCCTACAAGCCCGGCTAGCTGCAGCGCAACAAATGCGCTAATCAAAGCCAGTGGTTCGAGCTTTAAAATTCCAAGTCCCAGACTTAACAGTAAAACCGTTACCGCCATGCGCTCAATACTGCAACGATAGGCTATGCGCAGGTTAAGTCCGAGGTCTATTCCAGCGCTGCTCACGGCGCGCCGATAGTACCAGACCAGCATGATGGTCCTGATCAGTATCAGACTACCACCATAAAGTGCTGCAATAGCACCATTTACGCCGCTATAGGCGGCAGCCACTACAGCGGCTGCGAGTACCAGCGCTGTCTGTGCAATCAACGGGCGTAATACCATGGGAAAAGCACCTTTCCGGGCCCTTTCTGAGCAGGGACAAGTCGCCTAACCCTCTTCAACAATCATTGTTGTCGAGTCCGTTTCGGCGCGCAGTATATATAAATCAGGTGCCAGGGGTCAATAGATATTTATAAAAACTTATCTGCGTATAAATTCGAGTAATACAGTAATTACCGATAAATATCAATAATTTACTAACTGAAATGGTCTAATATACCATCTAGCTCGTCGCTGCTGTTGTAATGGATCACTAATTTTCCTTTGCCCGCGCTGCCATGTTGTATCTGTACCCTGGCGCCCAGCTTGTCTGACAGATTATCCTGCAAACGACGAATATCCGGGTCCATACGTGGTCTGACCTTCTTTGCCTTGCTTGCATCATCGCCCAGCAACTTGCGTACCAGGCGCTCGGTTTCACGTACTGACATCCCTTTAGTCGCGACCAGCTTTGCGGCCTCAAGCTGACTACCGTCCTTTAGCGCCAGCAGGGCACGAGCATGGCCCATCTCGAGCTCACCAGCAACCACCATTTGCTTCACTGTTTCGGTCAGTTCCAGCAGGCGCAGGAGGTTTGTTACACCGGTACGGGAGCGGCCTACTGCCTCGGCGGCCTGTTGCTGGGTCATCTCGAACTCATCAATGAGGCGCTTCAGTGCGTGGGCCTCTTCCATCGGGTTCAGGTCTTCGCGCTGGATGTTCTCGATCAGGGCCATCGCGATCGTGGCCCGGTCCGAGACGTCGCGGATGACGGTCGGGATTTCCTGTAATCCGGCCATCTGGGCTGCTCGCCAACGCCTCTCTCCGGCAATGATTTCATATTTACTAGCACTGATCGGGCGCACCACGATAGGCTGCACCACACCCTGCGCACGAATTGAATCAGCCAGCTCTTCCAGGGATTCAGGATGCATGTCTACACGCGGTTGATAGCGCCCGCGCTGGATCACATCAACCGGCAGTACCTTTAGGACACCATCCTCTTTTTTATTCGCCTGATTCGTTGCAGACGCCGAGACAGCGCCACCCAACAGAGCGTCCAGTCCTCGCCCTAATCCACGTTTTTTTGTAGCCATGATAAAAATCGATTATGTAAAAAGTTTCACCGCTCAATGCGGCAGTTATTCAGGCCTGTTGTGCTTCGCTACTGATGTTCAGATCGGAGTCGGCCTGGCTCTGCTCACGTCGCAATATCTCTCCGGCCAGGGCCAGATAGGACAGGGCACCACGCGAGGACTTATCATACAGCAAAATGGGCAGGCCGTAGCTGGGGGCTTCAGCCAGTCTGATATTACGCGGTATCATGGTACGGTAAACCTTGTCACCAAAATGCAGTATCAGCTGTGAAGAAACCTGGTTGGCAAGGTTGTTACGCGGGTCAAACATGGTGCGTAATATGCCCTCAATCTCCAGCTCTGGGTTAATGCTGCCTTTTATCTGTTCTATGGTATTCATCAGCGCCGACAAACCTTCGAGTGCATAATACTCGCACTGCATCGGTATGATCACGCTGCGTGCCGCCACCATTGCGTTGATCGTCAGCATATTTAATGCCGGCGGACAATCTATCAGTATATAGTCATATTCATGCTTGATGGTCTGCAGTGCCTGGTGTAGCTTCTGTTCACGGTCGTCCTGCTGCATCAGCGATACTTCAGCTGCTGTCAGATCTGCGTTGCCTGGCAATACATCGATCTTCGAGTCTTCCAGTTGTACCCGTACTGCACTGATGGATGCCTCGCCCAGCAAAACTTCACAACCGGATTTTTCGACATCGTTCTTGTTGACGCCACAGCCCATGGTGGCATTACCCTGCGGATCCATGTCCACCAGTAGCACGCGCTTACGCGTTGCTGCCAGTGAAGCGGCAAGATTGACGGTGGTGGTGGTTTTACCCACACCTCCTTTTTGATTGGCAACAGCAAATATTCTGGTCATAAAAATAAATTCTGAGTATGTTTTTAAATAGTGCAGCTTTGAGTTTAACCCGTGCTGGGTATGGATTAATAATAAAAATATTACATATTCTAAATCAATGGCTTAACGGGAAGGCTATTTATATTACAGGTGTGTTTATGAGTTTTATTACATCAAACAAGCAATTGCTCGCATAAAACAGCTGCTTCCTACTGCTGAATATTATAACCTTTTGACATGAAAGAGCTGGATTTTCTGATTATCGGGCAGGGCCTGGCTGGCAGCCTGCTTGCGTGGACCCTGCACCGGCAGGGGTTTTCTGTCAACATCGCGCACGATCCGGACTATGCCGGTGCCTCACGTGTTGCGGGCGGAATGATCAACCCGATTACCGGCTTACGTCTTGCGCTGGCAGATAACACCTCTAGACAACTTGCTGCCGCTAACAGCCTGTATCAGCAAATCGCAGATTTCTTTTCTACGACCGTGTTCTATCCACGTAAAATCGCGCGCTTGTTCAAAAATGATCAGGAACAGGACTGGTATCGGAAACGTGCCAGCCAGCCACGCTATAGAGAATATCTGGGCGAACCATTTTCTCCGGCAACACAGACGATACCCCTTTCTCATGAGCTGGGCGGTTTTTATATTCGCAAGGGTGGCTACCTGGATACTTGCAAATGCCTTGATCTGCTGCTGCAGTACTTCGACAACAACAATATGACCGTGAGTAGCGCTGTTAAATATAACCAACTCCAGGTCAACGCTGACTCGATTCAATGGCAGGGCCTGCAGGCCAGACAGGCGATATTCTGTGATGGTGCACGGATGCTGAACAACCCCTGGTTTGACTGGCTACCGATGCAGGCCTTGCATGGTGATATATTAACGCTCCGTGGCCCTGCTATCCACGATGACACCATACTCAATTTTGGAAACTGGTTGTTGCCACTACAAGGCAACACCTATCGGTATGGCGCGACCATACACGTAGACCATGCCGATCCGGCGCCTGTTCCGGCTGGTCGTAAGCAACTCCTGGCTGAGCTCAACTTGAGAACATCCGGCAAGCCCTTTACCTGCCTGTCGCACCATGCGGGGGTACGCCCTGCGACTCGTGATCGCATGCCTTTCATTGGTAAACATCCAAAATACGACCCGCTGTTTATTTTTAATGGCTTCGGCTCCAAAGGCAGCCTGACGATACCGTCCTATCTAAAACAGTTTACTCGCTTGCTTTGTCAACAAAAACCTGTTGATGCTGAGTGTGATATTAGCCGCTACCTGGAAGCCTGCCACTTTGACTGATATTCGGCTCACAGACTATGCGCGTGATTTTATTTCACAGGGAATCAAATCGGGCGATACCGTCATCGACGCCACAGCCGGAAACGGTCATGACACGCTGCTTCTGGCCGAGGGCGTGGGCCAAAGCGGGACTGTATATGCCTTCGACGTGCAGGAGCAGGCCATTCGAACTGTACGTCTGCGACTGGACCAGGCGGGTCAGTTACAGCAGTTGAAGCTGGTACACGGTGGCCATCAAACCATGTCACAGCATATACCCAGGTCAATTCATGGAACGATTACAGCCATTATGTTCAACCTCGGTTATCTGCCCGGCGCAGATCATCAGCTCACCACACAGACTGATACAACTCTGAGGGCGCTTGATCTGGCGTGCGTATTACTGGCACCAGGCGGCAAACTCAGTATCATCGCTTACCCTGGCCATCAAA
>DRJJ01000176.1 GCA_011052255.1 Gammaproteobacteria bacterium
AATTCGACTTTCTGGGGCTGCGTACGCTCACTATTATCGACTGGGCAGTACAAACCATCAACCAGCGTCGTGCACAGGAAAGCCTGGAGCCGATAGACATCACGCGTATTGATCTGGAAGACAAGCAGTCGTTTGAACTACTGAAACGGCATGCGACAACCGCTGTGTTTCAGCTTGAATCCAGCGGTATGAAGGACCTGATCAAACGCCTGCAGCCAGACAGTTTTGAAGATATTGTTGCGCTGGTTGCACTGTTTCGTCCGGGGCCATTGCAGTCGGGCATGGTAGATGATTTTATTGACCGTAAACACGGTGCGCGCGTTGTCTATCCACATCCTGACATTGAGCCCATATTACAACCAACCTATGGAGTGATCCTGTATCAGGAGCAGGTCATGCAGATTGCGCAGGTGCTGGCCGGTTATACACTAGGTGGTGCAGACATGCTGCGCCGCGCGATGGGCAAGAAAAAACCCGAAGAGATGGCCAAGCAGCGCTCCATTTTTACCGAGGGTGCCAAAAAGCGCGGGGTCGATGAAAAAATAGCGACCGGCATTTTTGACCTGATGGAAAAATTTGCCGGTTACGGGTTTAACAAGTCCCACTCGGCCGCCTATGCGCTGGTGTCGTACCAGACCATCTGGCTCAAAACGCATTATCCCGCAGCCTTCATGGCCGCCGTGTTGTCATCGGATATGGACAATACCGACAAGGTGGTCACGCTTATAGAAGAAAGTCGCGATATGCGACTGGCGGTACAGCCCCCGGATGTTAACGCATCATACTATCGCTTCACCGTGACCAATGATGAAACAGTGGTATACGGGCTGGGTGCGATCAAGGGAGTAGGGCAGGCTGCCATTGAGTCCATACTGGAAGAACGTGAGGCTAACGGTGCATACAAAGACCTGTATGATTTTTGTCGCCGGATTGATACCCGTAAGGTTAACCGTCGGGTACTGGAAGCCCTGATCAGGGCGGGCGCACTGGATACCTTGCCGGGTCATCGTGCCAGTTTGCTGGCCGCGTTACCCGACGCACTGAAGGCGGCCGATCAACATACCCGCAATAACGATATTGGCATGGAAGATATGTTTGGCGGTGAAATGCCCGGCGCCGATGCGGCGCACATTGATCTGCCAGTCATGTCAGAGTGGAGTGACGATGAGCGCCTGTCCGGCGAGAAAGAGACACTGGGTCTGTATCTGACCGGGCACCCCTTCGATCAGTTTGAGGTTGAGCTTGGCAGAATGACCAGCGGTCGTATTGCGACCCTGACTGAAGACAAAGGGTCGGCCAGTAGCGGGCCGGATGAGCGGCAGGTAATCATAGCGGGCCTGGTCAGCGGTATGCGTACCATCAATACCCGTCGGGGACGCATGGCCATTGTGACACTGGACGACCGTACCGGGCGGGTAGATGCGACATTGTTCTCGGATGTCTATGAAAAGCATCGTGACAGTATCAGCCGTGATGCGATACTGGTTATGAGTGGCAATCTGGGTCCCGATGATTACAGTGGAGGCTATCGGCTTAATGTGGAAAATATTTTTACTATCGATCAGGCGCGTGAACGGTATGCCAAGCGTATCGTTATTAAAATAACGGGAGGCAAGGTCTTAAACGGTTTTGTACAGGGACTGTCTGACGTGCTGGGACCGTATCGCCAGGGTGCCTGCCCGGTGTGGATACATTATCAGACCAACGAGGCCATCGCCGATATGCCTCTGGGTGTTGGTTGGAGCGTAAGGCCCTGTGATGAACTGTTACAACGTCTGCGCAAATTAGCCGGGGAAAAATGCGTATCGCTGGTTTATTGAACAGGGCAGCACAGCAGGGAAGGTGTCAGTAACCCGTGCCAGTTATCTCGACTACGGAATTACGCAATATCCCCTGCAGACGGTGCCACAAACAGGCAAAAAAAGGCTAGAATGCTCAGTCCGGCAGAGCGTACCGTAGCTCACAAACAAAGCTGACTCGTTTTTTTGCTAAAATCATCTATATTCTATATAGTTATAAGACATACATAATATTTATTCTAAATACAGAGTAAGTAACTGAAATATAACATATGAACATAAATTTTCTCGATTTCGAACAACCGATAGCCGAACTTGAAGCCAAGATCGATGAGTTGCGTCTGGTTGGCGATGACAACGAAATAAATATTGGCGAAGAAATCGATCGCTTGCGTAGCAAGAGCAAGACGTTGACCGAAACTATATTTTCCAATTTAACCTCGTGGCAGATTTCACAACTGGCCCGGCACCCACAGCGTCCTTACCTGCTGGATTATGTGGAGCGCATATTCTCCGATTACGAAGAGCTGCATGGTGATCGGCAATTTGGTGATGATGAAGCGATCATTGGTGGCCTTGCGCGTTTTCAAGACAGACCAGTCATGGTTATCGGGCACCAGAAAGGCCGTGATACTAACGAAAAGGTCCGGCGTAATTTTGGTATGCCCAAGCCTGAAGGTTATCGCAAGGCATTACGTCTGATGAAACTGGCGGAGCGTTTCAAGTTACCGATTATGACGTTCATCGATACACCGGGTGCGTATCCGGGTGTTGATGCAGAAGAGCGTGGCCAGAGTGAAGCGATTGCGCGTAACCTGTTCGAGATGTCCAGCCTGAAGGTGCCGGTGATATGCACCGTTATAGGTGAAGGCGGCTCAGGGGGGGCGCTGGCTATTGGTGTGGGCGACCGTATACTGATGTTGCAGTACAGCACCTATTCGGTTATTTCCCCTGAGGGTTGCGCCTCCATTCTGTGGAAGAGTGCCGATAAAGCAAGTGATGCAGCTGAAGCCATGGGTATTACCGCTTCACGGCTTAGTGAGTTGAGCCTGATTGATCAGGTTATTGAAGAGCCACTGGGTGGTGCTCACCGTGATCTGGATCTGATGAGTGTTAGTTTGCAACATGTGCTCAATGAGCAACTGACCGAACTGGAATCCATGCCGCTGGATGAACTGCTGGAAAAACGCTACCAGCGCCTGATGCAATACGGTGTGTTCAAGGAATAGATCCGTCATAGCCGGGTAAGCACCCTCAGTGACCTGAACGATGCATGATTTAATAACCCGGTTGAAACGATCACTGCAGCCTCTGCAAAAACAGGTGACGGCCTGGCATATTGCCTACAGCGGCGGCATGGATTCTCATGTATTGCTACACAGCCTGGTATCCCTGCGTGACAGCCTTGATCTGACCCCGTTGCGCGCCATTCATATCAATCACGGCCTGTCTGCGCAGGCAGGTGTCTGGCAAGATCATTGTCAGACAGTTTGCGACCATCTGGCTGTTCCACTACAAATTATCCAGGTCAATGCGCAGCC
>DRJJ01000177.1 GCA_011052255.1 Gammaproteobacteria bacterium
ATCTACCTTCATGATCGGCTCCATCAGCTGCGGACCCGCTTTTGGCATCGTACCACGATAGGCTGCACGCGCTGCCAGCTCATAGGCCACGGCCGAAGAGTCAACCGGGTGGTAAGCACCATCCGTCAGAGTAACCTTGAAATCGAGGCAAGGATAACCGGCTAATACGCCCTTTTCCATGCTCTGTGCAAAGCCTTTTTGTACGGCAGGCCAGTATTCACGTGGTACATTACCGCCGGTTACTTTTGATTCAAATTCGTAACCACTGCCTGGCTCGCCCGGTTCGATGGTGAAATCAATCTTCGCATACTGCCCCGATCCACCGGTCTGCTTCTTGTGCGTGTAGGTGTCTTCGACTCGCTTGGTGATGGTTTCGCGATAGGCTACCTGTGGCTTGCCCACCTCTACTTCTACACCGTGGGTACGCTTGAGAATATCAATCTTGATATCCAGATGCAGTTCACCCATACCTTTAAGGATAGTTTCGCCACTGTCTTCATCTGTTTCAACACGGAAGGAAGGATCTTCCTGAATCATTTTACCTATCGCCACACCCATCTTTTCAGAAGCAGCCTTGTCTTTAGGCGAAACAGCAATAGAGATAACCGGATCAGGGAACACCATCGGCTCCAGTGTGGCTGGATTCTTGGGGTCACACAGGGTGTGGCCGGTCTGTACATTTTTCATACCCAGTACGGCAACAATGTCACCCGCCTGTGCACTGTCCAGCTCGATACGTTCGTCGGCATGCATTTCTACGATACGACCAATACGTTCGGTCTTGCCGGTAAAGGTATTCAAGACTGTTGTACCCTTTTCAATCTTGCCTGAGTAAATACGGATAAAGGTTAACGCACCAAAACGGTCATCCATAATTTTGAATGCCAGTGCGCGTAAAGGTTTGTCTGGGTCAACGACTGCAAATTCACCCGTCTCATTACCTTCCATATCCACTTCGGGCTGCGGTTTAACTTCCATCGGGTTGGGCAAGAAATCTACAACCGCATTCAGAACATTTTGCACGCCCTTGTTCTTGAATGCAGAACCACAATAGGTCGGGAAAAAGTCCAGTGCAATAGTGCCCTTACGGATACAGTACTTGATCTCATCAATGGTGGGCTCTTCGCCATCCAGATATTTTTCCATGATGTCATCATCTTGCTCAACGGCGGTTTCGATCATCTTTTCACGCCATTCTTCGATCAGATCTGTCATGTCAGCAGGTGGTTCCTGCAATTCATAATTCATTGGGTCGTCGGAGTTATCCCATACCCATGCCTTACGGGTCAGTAAATCTACCACACCGACAAAGTCATCCTCGATACCAATAGGCAATACCATGATCAGCGCGTTGGCGCCCAGTACATCTTTAACCTGCTTGGTGACGCGATAGAAATCGGCACCGATACGGTCTAGCTTGTTAACAAAGATGACACGCGCCACTTCCGATTCATTGGCATAGCGCCAGTTGGTTTCAGATTGAGGTTCAACACCACCAGAGCCACAGAAAACACCCACGCCGCCATCAAGAACCTTCAATGAGCGATACACTTCAATGGTGAAATCAACGTGCCCTGGTGTATCAATAATATTAAAGCGGTGGTCGTCCCACACGCAGGATGTCGCTGCAGACTGAATGGTAATACCGCGCTCCTGTTCCTGATCCATAAAGTCAGTAGTTGCCGCACCGTCATGAACCTCGCCCAGCTTATGGATCTTGCCGGTCAGTTTCAGAATACGTTCAGTGGTGGTGGTCTTGCCAGCATCCACGTGTGCGAAAATACCAATATTTCTATAATTAGTTAGATCAGTCATGTCTTTAACTCTATATTAATCATCTAAAAATGCGGACCATTGACCGCCTGTCCAGGCTCGTATCCGTTGTCAGCCGTGTTCGTCAAAACCAGCAGCGCCGCATTATATCCTAAAGTGACGTAAGATGTGTATAACATTACATGTTCACGCACTTTCAGCGCCATACAGGCAGCAACAGCCATAAAAAGGCAATGATAGCCTACGAATTCAATCGTTGACACCCTGTATGCTTACACTGACTAAACAGTTTGCGGATCTGATATAGATTCAACATTACTAAATGAATAATTAACATATAATACAACTAGATACTATGTATTGTTAATCCTTATTATTTGTATTTTCTGATAGAGTAAAAGCCATGCCAGCAAAACAGAAAACAGCAGTCGTCACCGGTGCCAATAAGGGCCTGGGTCGGGAAATCTGCAGGCAACTACTGGCTGATGGGTTTCGTGTGATATTGACCGCCAGAGATGAGTCAAATGGACGTGCTGCCAGCGAGCGGCTGGCTACTGATTACCCCGATATCGAGTTCTTCGCCGTGGATGTCACCGTACAATCGGATGTGGATGCGCTCAGGCATTATCTGGATGACCGTTATCAGCGCTGTGATGTACTGGTCAACAACGCCGGTATCTTTCCTGACCCGCGCCATGACCTTGATAACCCGTGGCCCAGTATACTTACAGCGAACATCGATACCATCCGACTAGGGCTGGAAACCAATACCTACGGCGCACTACGCCTTTGTCAGGCCCTGATTCCACTGATGCAGGCCAATCAATACGGGCGTATCGTGAATATGTCCAGCGGCATGGGGCAGCTTTCAGATATGAATGGCTGCTGCCCGGGATATCGTATTTCCAAAACAGCACTTAACGTGATCACACGCGTATTGGCTGACGAGTTACAAGACACAGATATCCTGATCAAT
>DRJJ01000178.1 GCA_011052255.1 Gammaproteobacteria bacterium
GCCTGCCAGGTGCCCTTTATCTTCAATCAGACAGTCCCAGCCGTGGGTGGCATCCAGAATATTTTCTTCAAAACGGGTGGTTAGCGTTGATAATTCCAGCATGATGTCGCGGTAGCGGTTTTTAGCCTCGTCCTGCAGGTGTACGCCAGATAGCCGGAAATCGCGCAAGGCATTAGTAATGACTTTTTTCTGCGCTGGCTCCAGTGCATCAAAGTCAGCGCTTTGGGAAATGGTTTCGAATGCGTGGTAAAGTTTTTCGTTCTGGCCTATTTCGGTGGCATAGTCACTGAGCTTGGGCAGGCAGGCATTATAGGCTGCACGCAATGCATCTGAATTCATCACCGAATTCAGGTGCGAAACAGGCGACCAGGCACGGCTGAGTCGCTCCTCAAGATCTTCCAGCGGTGCAATCAGCTGATCCCAGCTGATATTAGCCTCGTCGGCCAGCAGCGCGTCGATCTGCCTGCGGTTTTCAGCCAGCAGGGAGTCTATGGCCGGTTCGATATCATCGGCCTGAATGCTTGAAAATGCGGGCAGGCCATCCATGTCGAGTAACGGGTTGCTCATGTTAATAGTCTTCTGCGTGTCAGGGTGGGACTATCTTACCGAAGATGTCAGGTAAGCGCATAGTCTTTGTTAGACTTGGTCGAGATACTTATGAATAGTTTGATCAGGCGGCTTGCTCAATATACACAGTAAAATCTTCAGCTTAATAAGGTTATTATGGCAGATATGGACGACAGCGCAGCACACCCGTACGACAAACTGGAACCCGGCGTGATACTGGATGCGGTCGATGCAGCCGGTTTTGCCTGCGATGGCACCATGCTGGCGTTGAACAGTTATGAAAACCGGGTCTACCAGGTCGGCCAGGACACAGGTGAACCGCTGGTGGTGAAATTCTACCGGCCACAGCGCTGGTCTGATGAGGCGATTCTGGAAGAACACCGGTTTAGCAAAGAGCTGGCGGATCAGGAGATCCCGGTGGTGGCACCGTTAGAGGATGCATCGGGCACCAGCCTGTTTCGTTATCATGATTTTCGGCTGGCGGTATTCCCACGTAGAGGAGGCAGGGGCCCAAACCTGGAAGACCCGGATACGCGGCTCTGGATAGGGCGCTTCATCGGCCGTATTCATGCCTGGGGCTCCACCGGCCCCTTTGAGCATCGCGTTAGCCTGACGCCACAGCGGCTGGGGCATGATTCGCTGCGCTGGCTGGCTGACAACAACTTTATACCGGCCGAACTTGAAATCGCCTGGACAACGCTGGTAGCCGATGTGATGCAACAGGTCGACACCATCTGGAACGGCCTGCCACAAATTCATACCATTCGTACCCATGGTGACTGCCATCCTGGCAATATACTGTGGACCGATGAAGGCCCGCATTTCGTCGATTTTGATGACACGGTGATGGCACCCGCGGTGCAGGATTTATGGATGCTACTGTCCGGTGAGCGCGATGAAATGCAATTGCAACTGGCTGACTACATGGAAGGCTATCAGCAATTTCATGATTTTGACCCGCTGGAGCTGAACCTGATCGAGGCACTGCGTACCATACGTATGATCAACTATTCCGCCTGGCTGGCGCGGCGCTGGCAAGATCCGGCCTTTCCAATGAACTTCCCGTGGTTTAACACAACGCGCTACTGGGAAGATCAGATTCTGGCACTGCGTGAGCAGTTAGCAGCGATGCAGGAAGCACCATTACGCCTGTACTAATTAAAGTTACAGGAATTCGAAATAACCAGAAATTAGTAATGGCAAATAATAGTTGTTTATCTGAAAAACTGCCCAGTTCATCATAAAGTGGCCACCAATCTCGCAGTTTTGACCAAAACATGTTAAATATATAATATGTGGTGTCTGTTTTCACATGAAAAGGCAGAAAGGCATTCTATCATGCTGTTAATGTTATGAAATAATATTGACAGGAGTCAGATGCATGTGCCAACAACAAAAATAACGCGCTTAAGGAGCAACCATGCGTTTTGCTATTGTTATTAATCTCGATTATGACTCCAACCCGGAAGAGGTGTGCCGGCACCTGTGGAAGCGTATTCGTAATGAGATGATAGAAGAAGGTTTCAGGCTCGAAGGGCGCCTGTTTACTATGGAAATGCAAAACGAAGAGGCCTGTGAAAAGGCACGCCAGGTAATCGACCGCCTGAATGAAGACAGTGCACTGGTTGAAGGAGACATCTATAATTACCTGAAAGAATTTTATGGTTACAATCATAGCCATACTATCAATCTGCTGCTGCCACCGACTACCGAGATTAGGCTGGAAACACCCTGATCCCGGACCTTATTGAACGGTCATATTCTCAGTCAGATCTAATCAGCGTATAATCTACCGCTATTGAATCGATCAGCGGAGCCGTAATGCCCCAGTTTCTAGACAACCCCGGTTGCTTTGAGCGACACATACAACGACGTTATAACAACCCCTTGTTCGCCGGGTACACAAATATGCTGGCCGATGATGATCTGCATCAGGCACGTAAACAGGATGAACAGGATGCGCAGCGATTTCATGAGTCGTTCCAGGGCCTGTTAGCCGAAATGGTAGACATGCCTGAGAAAGAAGACACCGAGGTCATCCTTAAGCAAAAATCACGTATCGATGAGCTGTATACACAGTGCGCCAGCCTGGGTGGCGATCATAGTCGTGAAAAAGAAGCGCTGAACAAACTGAACGATGTACTCATGAAGGCAGTGCGTAGTGCTGCGGGTAATGACCCACAGGCCATCGAAGAATTATCACGCGAGCAGGCCGCACGCGAGATCCACATGAACCTGCTGGAATACGCGTTAGTGGCTGACCTGTTACGCACAGATTGCCCGGTGGCCGAGGACGAGCTGGTTGCCACCCTGTTAAGTGAAGAGCCCGCCACGCTCGGCACGATTATGACATTGTTTGATCAGGAACAGCGGCAGGAGCTGCAACAACTGGCAACCGACCTGCTGGATGAACTGGAGCTGGAAGATTCAGAACGGCAGCGCTATCAGGACCGGGTCAGTGCAATGGATCACACCCTGCAATAACGGTGATGATTAACCTTCAATACCTGGACAACAAGATGTAGGGCGCAATAACCGCAGGGCATTGTGCCGTATGTTCTATGAACCATGCATTATTACTAGAGAGATCGCAGTCAGGCTAGAATTGCCTCCATTCCAGCGTGTACCGTACAAATAAAAAAGGCCCTGCCGGACGACGTCCAGCAGGGCCTTTTTACGCAAGTTGCTAGCTAAAAAGCCTAGTGCAACCCGGAAGCAACCGAAGACACCGCTTCAATCTCGGTATCGGTCATGTGCGCAGCTATATTCTGCATCATGCTACCGGCGTCATTGCTGCGGCTTCCATTACGGAAGGCCTTCATCTGTACCGCGATGTAGGCAGCATGCTGGCCGCTCAGAGATGGAAATTTAGCCTCAGAATTGCCGGCGCCCGTCGGGCCATGGCAACCAATGCAGGCAGATATTTTGCTGGCAGGATTGCCGCCGCGGTACAGACTGGTGCCTGACTTGAGTAATTTATCACTTGCAGCGCCAGGCGTAACGGTTTGTCCTGCAAAATAAGCAGACAGATCAGCCATATCCTGATCACTCAGCGCAGCTACCTGGCCATTCATAATGCCGTTAGTGCGCTTGCCGCTTTTATAGTCCTGTAACTGTTTGAGCAGGTAGGAGGCATGCTGGCCAGCCAGTTTTGGGAAACCATCAGAGGGGCTGTTACCATCAGCACCGTGGCATGCGCCACAGACAGCCGCTTTCGTTTTTCCAGCCTTGGCATCGCCAGCGGCGTGGACAGTAGTGGCCAGGCCAAGGGCTGCAACGGCAGCAATAATTGCAAACAACTTATTCATTTCGGGTAAACTCCTGTGCCCAGAGCGATAGGATGATCGGGATACCGACACCAAAGACCATGTGGGCGTATGAACCGTGGTGATTAAAGGCGCACCTTTATACCAGCAGGACGCGTATCAATCAAGTTTTCCGCTGTCTGGTTATATAAAATCAACAACTTAGAGTAGAATGTACGTCATGAGCACCTTGCAATCCATCTACCAGCAGGCAGAGTTTATGCTCGCCAGCCCCGACATGCAGCACTGCCCCTCGCCAGAAGGGGTAGAAATTGCATTTGCCGGGCGCTCAAATGCAGGAAAATCCAGCGCAATCAATGCGCTAACAGGTCGCAAGAGCCTGGCGCGGACCAGTAAAACACCGGGGCGTACGCGTGAAATGGTCTTTTTTCGCCTTGACGATCAACGCCGGCTGGTGGATCTACCGGGCTATGGCTATGCTAAAGTACCGGTGGCCATGAAACAAAAGTGGCAGCAGCACCTGTCAGATTATCTGCAAAATCGTGAATGCCTGGCAGGCTTGCTGATGATGATGGATGTACGTCACCCACTTACCGAGTATGACTGGCAAATGCTGGACTGGTGCCGCCATGTTGAACTACCGGTACATATTCTGTTAACCAAGGCAGACAAGCTTAAACGCGGGCCGGCCAGTGCCAGTCTGCTTAAGGTCAGAAAACAGCTTAAAAATGAAGAGTTTGATCAGGTCAGCGTACAGCTGTTTTCAGCTTTGAAAAGAACCGGGGTCGATCAGGCACATGTGCAGATGGCACAGTGGCTGAATATCGAAAAGCCTGATGTGGAGTAGTCTGTAGGGCGCAATAACCGCAGGGCATTGTGCCCTACGGGTCTAGGTATATTCTAAGCGGTGAAAGCCAGGGACAGGCTTTTTCAACGCCCACAAAAAACCCTGACCGTATTGGGGGTTGGCCAGGGTTAAAAAGCATTATGGCTTGGGGAAGCCAGAATGTTAGACCCGCTCAGGGAGGAGGAGCAGGTCAAATGCCAGTTAAGGCATCTACACAATCAGACATGGGATAACAGTAAAAGTTCACACCATGCGCTACCGCTATTCCATACTGCTTATACTGAGTCTAGACGCTGCTGGCCCACTGGCAACGTGATATAACAATTTTTTACAAATATGAGTAATTTGCTCACCTATTGTGAATACGCACAGAAAGCCCCGTTTTATTCTGATTCCCACGCTCCGCGTGGGAATCCATACGGTGTTCACCAGTGCCAGATATACGTTCCCGCACCAGGCGTGGAAACGAGGGCAAAATGGCAGTTAATGCGCCGCCTCCCAATTCTTACCCGTACCAATATCCACCACCAGTGGCACACATAATTCAGCAGCGCGCTGCATGCGTGTACGGATTTCATCGGTGGCCGATTCAAGATAACTTTCATGCACCTCAAACACCAGCTCATCATGCACCTGCATAATCATACGCACTTGCTCACCGGCATCGCCTTGTAGCCATTTATCCACGTCGATCATCGCCAGCTTGATGATGTCAGCCGCGGTGCCCTGCATTGGGGCATTGATAGCAGTACGTTCCGCATATTGCCGACGCTGGCCATTGCGTGAATTAATCTCGGGCAGGTACAGGCGACGACCTAGCACCGTTTCAAC
>DRJJ01000179.1 GCA_011052255.1 Gammaproteobacteria bacterium
ACTCACCCTGCGTATGCATCTTCCTGATGACCGGGTGCTGGTCATTCCGCATGGCAACAAAGACGTGCCCTACCTGCCTCCCCCTGGCGGCGAACATATACACCTGCTGTTCTTCGGTTTCCTGTATCCGGGAAAAGGTATCGAAGACCTCATTGAAGCCTTCGCACTGGCTCGACAACAATCTCCGGCCGTCCGACAACATCTCCGGCTCTCCATCGCAGGAGGCTCACAACCTACCATGCTGCTAAAAACCAGGGGGGACTACGTTACAGAACTGCGCGAGAAACTACGCGCTGCCAGTCTCGAAGACTGCAGTGAAGTCATTACAGATATCCCCGAGGATACGGTACCGGATCTCTTCCAGCGCCACCATGCGCTTGTACTGCCATATCGTGATTCACGCAAAATAAACCTGCTCGGGCGTTTTCTTGGTGCCAGCGGTCCACTGGCCTGGGCCATCGCCTGCGGGCGTGGGGCACTGGTTTCAGATGCGCGCGCACTGGCTGAGGAAGTCGCCAGCGGTAATGGTACCGTATTTCGCCAACGTGATACGAAAGACCTCGCTGCCAGCCTGATCAATATCGCAGATGACCCTGAAATTGTGGTGCGCTGGTCAGAAGCGGCAAGAAAACTTGCTCAGGAACGTACCTGGAGGGTAACCGGACAGCGCTTTGCCCGGTTATTTGACGAGGTTTGTCGGCAACCTGTTTAGCCCGTATACCGGGCCATGTTGTGAGGCCGGTAGGCTATGTGTAGTCACATCAACGTCCGGCACACGGCGGCGGGCGGTATATAAACTCAGGCCCATAAATAGCCAGAATACTGCAATCAGCACCCACTGAAAGCTGAAATAATGATCGAACAGCCCGATCACAAAAGTACCAAGCAAGCCACCGACCAGCCCCATGTGCGTCAGACGATATGCATCAAAAGGCCCTTCCTTGACTCGCTCCCGAACTTCCCGCCACCAGCATAGCGTCACCCAGATAAAAATCGGCAATGCAAATATTCCCATCTTGTACACGTAGTTGAGCCACAAGTTTGAGATTTGCCTCAACTCCGGGTCATTTTCGGCAATCGTTGTCGGATCGGTACCAAAGCCGACACCCAGAGGATAGCGAACCACAGCGCGGTCAAAGGCCCGGTATTCATCGAGGCGTATAGCCGTAGAGGACACCACAGTACGCGAATGTTTTACCATAAACATGCTGGCAAATCGCTCCTGAATAGGAGGGTAGCTCAAAATCACCACCACCACCGCCACCGCCCCAAACACCATCACCAGCCCGGCATAGGGTACCCGCCGGTGGACAAACCAGATCAGGGTAAAGCCAAGACCAATCATGGCCGCTCGGGAAATACTGAACAGCAACACCACTATCGCCATACCAAGCAAGAGTATCAATAACATTCGTAATGGTTCGCGTATGAACAGAAGCATGACCCCCGCCAGCGGCAACATCAGCGTCAGAAATCCACCCAGGATATTTGGATGCAACCAGGGTGAACTGATACGACTCACATCCTCAAAGGTCTCGGCCATCATCGTACGGTACTCGAGTGGGTAACGCAGACTATCCAGCACAGTGAGCATGTCACGCGCATCGAAATGCCTCAGGAAACTTCCAAGGGAGAGCAGCAGCATAAATGCTGCTCCGACAAGGGTCGCGACCACAACAGCCCACAGATCAGAGTCATCACGAACCAGCATCAGCACCAGGAAAATACTGGACATGTTCAACAGCCAGCGCATCCAGCGTACCAAACTAAGTTCGCTCTCCGGCACAAGAAGCATACCGACGACAAACGGCACCACCGAATAGACCAGAAGTACCAGCACTGCGCGTTCGGTTTTACCCAGACGCCAGTCGAGGCGAGCCGACAGAATATGCAGGAGGACCCCTGCCCAGGTTACGATCAGCAACGCTTCGGAAATCGTAATTGGAAGAGTCGCGATTATTCGTGTAAACGGCAGAAAACAGGCCATAAAGGCAAACAGAACAAGACCCAGAATAGGGCGCGAAAAAATCACTGCCACCAGTGACAATGCCACCATGGCACCGGCCACCATCCATGGCGAGAAACTTACCGCAGCCACACCGAGAATGGCCCCGCCGATCAGGACCAGCCAAACTGAGGTTGTCAGGTTCGAAAATGGCGATAATGACGAACGTACGCCCGACACTGGCTTACTGTAGTTCGACGAGAATTGGAGCCGGGCCGAGCTGAACCCTGACCGAACCGTTGCTAGCATTTATGGTCTTATTGGTACCGCTAACCAGCGCATGTACCAGCACCGAGCGCACAGCCTTGATCTGCACTTGCCCTGGCTGATCAGCCCAGGCGATCCATACCTTGCGTCCATCCCCGGTGGTCCAGGCAAAACCCCATACCCTTTTAACCGTCTTACTGATCACCTGTGGAGATTTTATTGGCTGTAGTGTACCGGGCAGCAGTTTTATAAAGCGGGCGAGAGCCTTATAGACTGGCTTGGGGCGTCCATCCTTGTACAACAGTCCTGAATCCCGGTGCGGCGGCGCCACGTAGTCTGGCAGATCCGAAATGTTGAAGTAGAAAACCTTGTCAAAACCCATGGCCATCATAAGCACCAGACGCTGTAGCGTATACTCAGCCTGCTGCTCCTCGCTGACCACCTCATCGTGCTCCTTTTTATTCTGGTAACTACCCCAGCCCCATTCGGTTGCCCAGATTGCACGTGCGCCCAGTTTGCGCGATGCATCATTCAACCACAGCCCGGTGGTAATGAAGTTATAAGGATGCCTGGAACTGATGTCACCATAGGGTGTACGCAAGTAAGGATGATAGGCAATAGCATCCACAAGCTTGAAAGCACCAAGTTTTTGCAATTCTTCCAGCATCAGCCCGCCACGTTTAAACATTGTGCTCCAGTAGGCCATACCACCGAGCACCAGAGTCCGACCCGGTGCTGCAGCGCGTAATTTCTTGACGGTGGTTTTTACCAGTTCATAGTAAGCGGCGGGATCATCTTTCGGCTGCCAGAAGGCACGCAGGTTTGGCTCATTCCAGATCTGCCAGGCCTTTACATGCGGATAACGCAGCGCCAGCTCAGTAAGGAAGTCTGCGTATTCTTTATTACTGCGTGGAGGATACTGGTCCGGTCGCTTGCTGTTCATACCAAGTGAGCGATGTTTTGGCGGCGCAGATACAC
>DRJJ01000180.1 GCA_011052255.1 Gammaproteobacteria bacterium
AACTGAAACTTGATGGTCGACATGCCAAAATGGCCGTCAAAGCCAACCACGACGGCGGTCATGTAATGGGTGCCGCCACTGAGTGTTTTGGGATCCCATATCCAGGTGTACGGGACATAGGACACTTCGTTTTCATATACGAGGTTGTTGTTCAGATAGTAAACCAGCTCGAAGCGTTGGGACTCAAGCATGACAACATCTTCCGGGCGCAAGTCCATTTTAACCGGCAGTTTTCCTGTGATCAGCGGCAGGCCCTGTTTGCTTTGTTTGATATTGTCGGGCAGGGTCAGTGTTACCGGGAAGTCACGGCACAGTTCGCGTTGGTGCCGCGCATGAATATTGACGCCGGGTGGTTTTGGCTGTGCTTTCCTGCGTACGATCTCGTCTGGCTTGAGTGATACATAGGTCGGCATGGCGGGTGGCGGGCCATCGATAAGTATCGCGTTATCGCTCAGCGCAATGCCTTCAACATAAACCTGTAATTTGGGATGCGTGCCCAGCTCAAACACATGGGACTGGTCCCAGCCATCCCATGACCAGGTCTGCTGCCCGGCCTGGCGTATGGCACCGTTGATCAGCGTGCCATAGATATTGCCTTTTTCGATGCCGACACGCATAAAGATACGGGCTGTTGCGGGTAGCGCATAGTGGACTTTTTTATCTTTCGGGTTGTACTCTACCTTGACCGCATAAACGGTTTCACCGCCGGTTTTATCGGTCAGATCATAAACAACTGGTTTTTCAGACAGCTCATCGGTAGCCGACTTTGCTTCCAGGGTGTAGTAATAGGCCTCGGGTGGCAGTGGCTGACCACTGGCACTGCGACCATCCCATGTCAACGTATGGTTACCGGCAGACAGTACTTTTTTTGATGAAATGTTGCGTATCAGGTAATCACGCGCATCATAGATATTGAGCTGCACATGGGCCGGCTCGTTGATCGTGAAACCGACTTTGATCGTTTTATCTTTAGCGGGCTTGAATATGGCAGGCTCTGCACTGACATTGGCGATAGTAAGCCCTGCATGGGCCGCCATCACCGGTGCCAGTAGCAGGCTGCTGATTATCAGGCCGTGTACGATCCAGGTTTTGCTATTGATGATCTGTTTCATTTCAATGACCCCAGGCCGGGTAACGGCTGAAGCTGTCAGCCGGGGTAACTGCATGGGCCTTGCCACTGCTTAAGTCCTTCACCCAGACACGGCGCTTGCCATCAATCAATGCATAGTACGCAATCCGGGTGCCATCGGGTGACCAGCTGGGCTGCGCTTCATAGGCCGGCGTGTCTGTTAGTGCGAAGGGCTGGTGTTCATTTTTTTTGATCATCCAGATATCATAATTACCATTCTGGTTACTGGCGTAGGCCACGTCACCCTGGCTGGAAAACACCGGGTCAAACTTCAGGCCTGCACTGGCGGTGAGTTGATTTTTACTGCCTGTTTTCAGATCCAGTGTCCAGATATCCATTTTTCGTTTTTTTAAGGTGCCCGAGGTATACACCAGCATTTTATTACGTGCGCCCCATGATGGCATGAGTTGCAGGCGCGGTTTGTTATTCAGTTTACGTAAATCTTTGCCATTGGTTCTGACCATCCACAGGTCGTTGGTATCCGGACTGGCCTCGGGGCTGTGTGAATAGGCTATCCACTGGTTATCAGGTGACCATTGGGCATCCAGCATGCCTTTCATGGGCAATGTCAGGCGGGTTTCCTTGCCATTGCTGACCGACACACGGGCAATACTGCCATCATTGCGATTGCATAGGAGTTCCTGGCGATCCTTTGACCAGCTGAGTCGGGTTTTGTCTATTGGGCTGCGGGTAATTTGCTTGTGCTTGCTTCCCTGACTGTCTGTCACCCATGCCTGCCAGTATCCATCGGTTAGTCTCAGGTAGGCGATATCCAGGGGCTCGCTTGCGTGAGCGGCCTGGCCCACCAGTAACAGCATAGCCAGTAACGTCCCGGTTACCGTCCGCAAACAGGTTAGGGGGGATCGTAATCGGGTATTGTAGCTACCTGTAGACACTCAAGGTACCCCGTTTCGTGGTAGTAACACCGGCGGTGCTGGTCGCCTGAATCACAAAGGTATAGGCCCCTTCGGCGGAACCCTGTGCAGGGTTTGGTATCGCCGGTGCGTAATCGCCTATCAGTAGCGTCTTACCCGTTGCGTCGTTAGTGTCAACTCCACTCCAGCTAACTTCTACATGATCGCCCGCCGCCTGACTGACGTTGCTGATGACCGTGATCGCCTTTGCATCACTCGGGTTATAAATGCCCGGTGGTAGCAACTTGATGGTGACGGTTGCGGCCCTGTCCAGGTTATATCTGAATTTGGTGAACTGGCCATAGCTGAGGTAGACCGTATAGGGATCTGACTTCACTTCAATATTGGTTGCAGCTCCTGAGATAACCGGTGCGCCGCCGGTAATCTGTACGGTACTGTTGCTGAAGCTGATGAAGTAAACCTGTACTTTGAAGGTACCTGTATACGCCTTGCCAGTAGCAGGATCTCTTCCATCCCACTGTAAGGTATGCGTACCTGCCGTCAGAATAAGACCTGCACCATCCGGGTAAGTCCATACACCACCCAATTGCAAGGCTAACTGAACCCGACCGGTTGATGGCACCACGACATCCGTTGTCCAGTTGGTATTGCTAAACGCATTGGCAGTGGTTGACATAAGCGTCGGTGGCAGCGTTGTTTTGGCTGCAGGCGGCACAGGCTGGTATACACCCAGACGCGTTCCATCACTAGCAGTCAATACGATTACATAAGCCTCATCTGGTGCCAACACACCATTATCATCTCTGCCATCCCAGGTCAGGCTGTAAGTACCGGCAGCAGTATAGGTAACCGTTATGGTTCGGATCGGTGTACCACTTGTACCGGCCTGTTCTGGATACACATCCAGCGTCACTGTCCCGGGTAGATTCAGATCAAACGTATATCCCAGTGATTGGCCCAGACCGGGGTTGAAGTTATCGGTTGTTTGAATCACATTTGAGAAGGCAAGGTTATCAATGGTAACCAGGCGGGTTTGTATGCCCACGTTACCCGCCGCATCGGTAACCCTTAATCTGACGGTGTACTGGCCATTGGTCATAATGGGGACTGGGGTTCCATCAGGGTTGAGTAACATCAAGGTACCA
This sequence comes from Gammaproteobacteria bacterium, assembly GCA_011052255.1. Lineage (GTDB taxonomy): Bacteria > Pseudomonadota > Gammaproteobacteria > DRJJ01 > DRJJ01 > DRJJ01. Next base: position 3,150 of record DRJJ01000180.1, read on the forward strand.
AGCGCTTGCAAGTTTCTTACCACAGTTTGAATGCCTGATATGGTTGTATAGACAGTCGGTGATGTTCCGGTTCCGTATTCCAGTTCAAAGTTAGTGAAATTCTGGTCATATGCAGAGCCAACAACCTGTTGTGACGCTACATTCTGGAATATCGAGCCATTGGGTAAGTTACTGATGACACTCACCGGCACAGTATTATCAAGTTCGGTACTGTAATATCCTGTTAGATTGGTTTGACCAGCTAATGTTGTTGACAATACGAATGTATAACGGCCATCCGGCTGCAGGGTGGCTATATTATTGAGACCATCCCAGCTTGCTGAGACACTGATACCCGAACCGGTGAAGCTACGAACTGTTTGAGCATTAATATCGTTGACATCCACGGTCCAGCTGGCCGCAGCTGATAATGTCGCGCTGAATACGGTTGCATCCTTCACGGTATCGCCATTGGGTGAGAAATAGGCTTCTGTCAGTGTAATACCCGTGACCTGCACACCTTTGGTAGCCGCCAGCAGCGGCAAGCTCGCATCAATCACGGCTGCGCTGTTAGCAGCGTAGACAATATCAGTCACATTGTCAGGGGTGGCCTTGCCCCACCAGTTGCCTTTGGCATCAATAACAAGCGAGCTACCGGTACCATAGTTGTTCACATATAAACTGCCGGATGGATTACCATGCAAATCATTGCCGGTAATCACAGGCTGCGGGTTGGTTAAATCATTACCCGAACCCTGTAAATAAATGCCAAAGGTGTTATTGATAATGGCGTTGCTGCTAAGTAGCGGGGTAACGTTGCCATCAATATAAACGCCGTAGGTGTTTTCCTGAATACGGCTGTTACTCAAGGTTCCATTAGCGTTATTAAAGTGCACGCCTCTGACGGCATACTGGATAATGGCATTATCAATGAGGATGTTGTTTGAGGTGCTGGTGATTTTGATGCCGGCCCATTCGCCTCTGACGGGGATTGAGCTTGAGCTGGTGAATATAACCGGGTTGGCTGGTGTGCCGAGCACCTGTAGCGAACCGTTAACTGTAATGCCCATGCCTGGCAAGATGCGGACTTTTGCACCGGCCTGTAATGTTAACTTCAGGCCGACTGGTACTGAGAATTTACCAACTACATATACATTGCCTGTTAGGATCTGATCCTGTGTGATCGTATTACTTAGTAATGTAGCCACCACCGCATTCCCGCCCGCCCCATCCAGGAACCCACTGAAATCGATAATCGCACTGCTGGTGACATCGGTGTAATCATAAATCTTTGCGGCGATCACGGCCGGA
>DRJJ01000181.1 GCA_011052255.1 Gammaproteobacteria bacterium
CAATGGCCTGGTACTGGAGTATCTTGAACACATTCCGGAGCCTGGCACCAGTGTACTGATCGAAGGTCATCCTATGGAGATCATCCAGACCAAGGAACAGGCCATTAAGACCGTGCGCATATCCCCCCGTATAGAAGCCAAAAACCATTCCGATATTGGGGATAATGCGGGTTAAAAAACCCTCGATACTGTGAAGCAATTCAAGCGTTTGTCACACTGGCCGATTATAATATCTATAATCAGTAGTCTATCACTAGCAAATAGCCAGGTATTCCAACTTGCACCAACTAACACTGTCCTTCCGTGACCGGAAACTGAAGGTATTTCAGCTCAAAGGCGAGTGCATCACAGCCGGGCGTGATAGTGCCTGTAACATTGTTATCGACAGCCTTGCTATCGAACCGGTGCATGCCCGTTTTGTGATTCAAAACGACAGCGTCAAAGTGAGTCCGGCCACACAACAGGCGCGGATTATATTGCAAGGCGTGGCGCTGCAGGAACACCTGCTGCAACATGGCGATAAACTGGTACTGGGCAAGCATACATTGACCTATCAGCAACACAGTCTTGCCGTTAACACAGACGACACGGATGCAGAAAAAAAATCCGTCATACAGCCGGGCTGGTTGCAATTTGCTAATGGCGCAAAAGTAGGGCGCTCTGTTCCCATCAGGAAACACCTGATGCGTATAGGCCAACGCGATAATTGCATAGCGTTGATCTCCACACGTGATGATGGTTTTTATATCTCACATCTGGAAGGTCCACTGCAAACCCGGGTTGCCAATGCAAACCTGACCAACCAGAGTCATAAACTTGAAAATGGAGACACCATTCAAATTGGTGAAACACGAATGCTCTTTTTTACTGACAATCCTGAACAGGGGTAATCATGAAGACTCAAGCACAATCGACTGACAAACGCATTTTCACCCGCATCCCGTTCGATGCTCATCTTGATGTAATACTGGAAGATGGCACGCAATACGAAAGCAGTCTGCTGGATATTTCGCTCAAGGGCGCGCTGATCAAAACACCGGATCAATGGCAGGCCCATACCGATGTTCCCTGTACCTTGCATATCCATTTATCCGAAGACACGATGGTAGTCATGGAGTGCCACGTTACACATGTCGAGCAAAATCGCACGGGACTAATCTGTGACCACATTGATGTGGCCTCAATCAGCCACTTGCGCCGCATTATCGAACAGAATACCGCGGATGAAAATCTGCTGCACCGGGAGCTTTCAGCACTGATTCACGACAGTAAGGACTGACTCGCCTTCAGCTGCGCACGGGTAAGAATAAACACACCCTCACCCCCATGCCCAAATTCTGGCCACACAAAAGGCACTTCGGGTAATCGCTGCTCCAGCGCCGGCCGACTAAACCCCACCTCTACTACCAGCAGACCCTCGTCTGAAAGATAGTGATGGGCTTCGCGCAATATCCGCAACACGATTTCCAGACCCTGATCAGGCGCCTCCAGGCCCAGACGTGGCTCCTGATGATATTCTTCTGGTAGCGCCTGCCATTCCGTTGCGCTGACATAGGGCGGATTACTCACAATCAGGTCGAAGGCCTGTTTTGGCACGCTGTTGAATACATCTGAAACCAATGCCTGTACCCGCCCTGACATACCATGTCTGTCTATATTAATCTGCGCCACCGCCAGGGCATCATCGGATATATCGGTCGCCACTACCTGTGCCTCGGGAAAGGCATGGGCACAGGCCAGTGCGATACAGGCGCTACCCGTACAACAATCAAGCACCGAACCCGGATGGGTATCACCCAGCCACGGCTGAAACCCCGCTTCGATGAGTTCCGAGATTGGCGACCGGGGTACCAGTACCCGCTCATCCACATAAAACTCCAGGCCCGCAAACCATGCCCTGTTGAGCAAATACGGTAAAGGCTTGCGGGTATCAATGCGTTGCTCGATCAGCTCTGAAATACGTTCTTTTTCAGGCATGGTTAAATGCGATTCCAGATACGTCTGTGGTAAATCAAATGATAACGACAGGGCCTGTATCACCAGAGCATAGGCCTCATCCAGCGCATTGTCTGTACCGTGCCCGTAAAACAGTTCGGCTTGCTCAAACTGGCTGGCAGCCCAGCGTATCCAGTCACGCAGGGTAAGTAGTTCACTATTTAGTGGTTGTTGCATCAGGTTACATCTCCTGTATTACGTTTCCGGTATAGCGATTCTGGTATACTGCACCTTGATTTGTTAATTGTAACAGCAGCAACTAATTATGACCGAATCTACTTCATCTCGAGGCATGCCTCTGTATCTGGTATTGGCCATTATAACGGGCATACTGGCAGGCATCTGGTGGGCACAGAAAACACCTGCTGAACCAGTCACCATAGCCGGTACACTATTATCCCCGGCCCGGCCCATCGCAGCATTTCACATGACCGACCACCAGCAAAAAGATTTCGATAACCGGCGTCTGCAAGGGAAATGGAGCTTCCTGTTCTTTGGCTATACTAATTGCCCGGATGTATGCCCGACCACTCTGTTCCTGTTTAAAATGCTGGCCGCCAAACTGCAACCGGAGCTCTACAAAAACACACAATTTGTGTTTATTTCAGTCGATCCTGAACGTGACACAACAGATGTACTCGCGCGCTATATGAAATATTATAATCCGGACTTTACCGGGCTTACCGGCACGCCTGCAGAAATAAAGCAGTTCGCGCTTGCGTTTGGTATCCCTTATTTTGTTGATAAACATGAAGCCGGACAAACAAATTACATGGTAGACCACAGCGGCATCATTATTCTGGTTAACCCGAAAGGGGAATTTCAGGCTGTGTTCAGTGCGCCGCAAAAGCTGGACAACATGTACACTGACTACCTGAAAATAATTGATAACTACCCGTGAACAAATACCAGTGAAACTGTACAAAGCTATATGCTCTGCGCTGCTAGCTGGCCTGACTAGTGTGATCTGTTTGCCTGCTGCTGCCGATACGCAACTGGTTGTCAGCCATGCATGGGTACGTGAAGCCCCGCCCGGCGCAGGCGTGCAGGCCGGCTACATGGAAATACACAATACAAGTTCAAAAACGATTAAGATAACTGCAATCGAAAGCCCGAATTTTACCAGCGTAGAAATGCACCGGATGTTTAACCACAATGGTATGATGCGCATGCAGCAGCAGGATACCCTGAACATACCGGCCAACAGTATGCTCGAATTAAAACCCGGTGGTTATCATCTGATGTTACGTAATCCGGCCAGTTACCTGAAATCTGGTGACACTGTCCAGTTTACCCTGACCACTACAGCGAATAAGCACATTAATGTAAAGGCATCTGTTAAAACAGACAATGGAAGTTAAGGAGCCTGTGAACGATTATGAAAATAAAACCTCTGGTCCTGTTTCAAACCCTGCTCCCTCAACATGGGCTGTCGCGCATCATGCACTGGCTGATGCGCTGCCAGAAACTGCCCGGCCACAATTTTTTTCTGCGCTGGGCGATCCGTAAATATAAAATTCAACTGGATGAAATACTTGAACCGGACCTGTTTGATCGTCATAGCTATCCAGACCTGAACAGCTGCTTCACACGCGCACTCAAACCGGAAGCACGGCCTGTCGCACCGGATGAACTGGATGTCTGTTGTCCGGCAGATGGCACTATTAGTGAAATTGGCTACATAAACGACACGCGACTACTGCAGGCCAAAGGGCGAGAATATACGCTTACCGAGCTACTGGGTGGCAATAACAAACTAATTGATACGTTTCGCAATGGTGCCTACGCGACCATTTATTTATCACCCAGTGATTACCACCGCGTACATATGCCGTATAACGGTAAACTCACTACGATGATACATGTCCCTGGACGCCTGTTCAGCGTATCCCCCTGGAACATGAAGTACGTACCACGCCTGTTCGCACGTAACGAACGCGTGATCTCCGTATTTAATACCGTCGAGGGATCCATGGCCGTGATTATGGTTGGTGCCATTTTTGTCGGTTCGATAGAAACCGTCTGGGAAGGTGAAATCACCCCGCCCGCAGGCAAGAAAATCAGCACGTCAATCTACCCGGATTCGGCTGGCGATAAACTGGGTAAGGGCGACGAAATGGGTCGCTTCAACATGGGCTCTACGGTAATCGTGCTATTTACGGAACGTGCGGTAGAATGGCACCAGGATCGGCAAGCCGGAACTCCGGTGAAAATGGGACAAATACTGGGCAAGTTAACCCCTGTCGTATAACGCCGGCAACATTCCCCCTTACTGCTGATAAAGAGGCAATGCCGCTATACGTTTATCGATATCTGCCACGACTGCCAGATAAGCCTTGCTATAGATATCACCATACAGCGCCTCAAATTCCGTCTGCGTTATGTTTTCATAAAAACCTGACAGGTCTGGAAAGTAAAGGCCCTCCAGTGGCACCAGTTGCAGGCGTTGTTGCAGACGCAGGCTATCGCCTTGCTGATCCAGCGCCATCTCGGCAAAGCGGATACCGGCTCGGTCCGCTGCCAGGTCAACAAAACTGAAGCCGCTACCACCATGTATAGAGTCCAGCAACTCCTTGAATTCACCAACCGCATTGCCCAGGCCACTGTCTGACAATAATTGCAGTGCAGCCGATACGATAAAATGCTGGCGCAAATCACTGCGGCCGGCCAGCTTTACATTACCAGGGTTATCACGACAGGTTAGCACTTCACCGGTACGGATCTTGCCGATAATAGTTTCAAAGCGGTTGCTCCCCAGGTGCAGGACCAGTGCCAGCAGCGCCGCCTGATTTTCGGTTTTAGCCTGTTGTGCTGTACGACTGCGACTTGCGGCCAACTGGAAGGCCTTGTCAATATACACTGAGAAAGAGACCCTGTGCTGCATTTGGTGTTCCAGTGTCAGCGCACACAATTTGGCATAATACAAACGGATAGTCTGTGGATCACCTAACAGCGCCAGGTCATCCCGTACCAGCTTGACGCGCCCTCGTAATCTGGACAAACGTCTTCCCAGATCAGGTATAGGCCTGACCCTGACCCTGATCAGATCATTTTCAAACTCAACCGAGCGAATAGAGCTGATCAGGTAACTACCCTGCCGGTCACCCAACAGCAAGTTTATTATCCACTCGGCTATTTTCAGGCTGCTATCACCAGGTAAGCTGATTGAACCCAGCTCCACGTGGTCAATTTTTAGTCCGGAACTGGACGGCACCAGACCAACACGAAGGTTAAGATATTTCCCAAACGGATTAGCGGGTACATACAGGGAAAAAGCGGATTCCATGCCCAGATCAGTGACGTTGACCCTTCCGGTAAACTTTCGGTAACCACGTGTTGCCAGCGCAATCACACCATTAAAGTCATCAGCACTTGCCTCTAACACCGCCTCATCCTGGTCTGACCGTATAGCAGCAAGGGATGCCTTGACAAGTTTTTTTGCACGCCTAGCAGCAGCTGCATCCAGACTGTTCGCCTGAACGACAACAGGGACCTGGTCACTGGCCATATAAAATAGCGACAGCGGCAATAGAATAAATACTAACAGTATAAATAATAGAAAAGACTTCAACATTCAGTTTATTATTTTCAATTCCCGACAGGTCCGGGTCAGCTCCGGCAAGAGTGTTACCCATAACTTATCACAGGCTCAGCCATCTACAGAGTTGGCCAGAAAACCCGTAACAGATTTTATTTTACAGCGATTTCTATATCATGAAACTCTGGCAGCCTTGTTAGTGGCGCCCTGGTCATGCGTAGCATTTTGAAAAATATCCTGCAGCAGGCGTAAATCCTGCACCGAAAAATCCATAAACATTATACCAATACCATCGGAATGTCTGTGTACAACCTTTGCTGGTAATAAACGGCTGTCTTTCAAATTAACCGGATTACGTATAGCAATCTCAACCTCACTATTTAATTTCATGTCAGGGTCGGGGTAGACTACAAACATCCCGCCCAGCCCCAGATCACGAGTGCGGCATCCCTCAGTAACCTGATCCTTGAAATAGAGGTTCACTGCCAGTTCTATCGGCCTTCTGGCACTCCATCTATATTCTTCCATCGTAACGACTCCTTGTTTTTATACATAGGGTTTGTCCACACCGGGCCCCAATGTACCGGAATGCAGCTAAACTTCATAAATAGAAATGTAGTGCATTTAGCCGCCTTACGCAAAAAAGATATAAACCCGCTTTCGAATCAGGCGCGCGCCAGCGGAAAAGCCATCACTTCATCTATGGTTTGAACGCTGTTCAACAACATCAATAAACGGTCCACACCCAGCGCTACACCTGCACATGGTGGCAAACCGGCAGCCAGTGCTGCCAGAAAGGACTGATCCAGCCCATAGGCATCCAGTCTCAACTCCCGTCTACGTTGCTGGTCCTGCATCAAGCGTTTTTTCTGTTCGGCTACATCGTCCAACTCATGAAAACCATTTGCCAGCTCAATACCACGAACATAGACCTCAAAACGTTCCGCAATAGCCGGATTACCCGGTCGAATTCGAGCCAAAGAGGCCTGAGTAGCCGGATAGTCATAAACAAAAGTTATCTCTTTCTGGCCCAACTGTGGTTCGATAACATGGCTCAAAATTAAATCCAGCCAGCTATCACAGTCAGTTAGTTTGTCCGCATTTTCGATCGGTATACCCAATGCAGCAGCACACCGGCGGATATGGCTTATGTCGGACGTATGAGGATTGAGCTCCACATACTGCAAAAACAGGTCAGCATAACTGATACGCCTTATTTGATCAAAACCGGCTGACGGCAGACCCACATATTGCAAAAAAATCTGCATTTCATCCATAAGCTGATGATAGTCAAAATCCGGGCGATACCATTCCAGCATAGTAAATTCAGGGTTATGCAGATGACCACTTTCTTCCCGGCGAAAAGCATGGCTAATCTGGTAAATCGGGCCGCTACCGGATGCCAGCAGCCGTTTCATATGGTATTCAGGGGATGTTTGCAAGTACAGGCTCTGACCAGAAGAACGACTCAATGACGTAGAAAAACTGTCCAGATGCACTTCGGTGCTGGCACAATGCGCCAATATCGGGGTTTCCACTTCCATAATCTGCAGCTTTGCAAAAAACTGCCGGATATCGGACAGCAACTGCGCTCGCTGTCGCAACATATCCAGTGTTGCAACGGGCTGCCAATTACCTGGCTCTGCTTGCTTATGCATGTGCGGGTCGTGCCTGTATAGATAGCCTGGGCCTGGGTGCTGGTGCTACTCCTTGGCTCGCGAGACATACTCACCTGAGCGCGTATCGACCTTGATTACCTCGCCTTCGTTAATAAATAATGGCACCCGAACCACTGCACCGGTTTCCAGGGTGGCCGGTTTACCCCCACCACCAGAGGTGTCACCGCGTACCCCTGGGTCAGTTTGCGATATGGAGAGATTGACAAAGTTAGGCGGGACAATTGAGATGGGTTGCCCATTCCATAAAGTAACCAGAAAGGAATCCTGCTCTTTCAACCATTTGCTGCTTTCTCCTACAGCCGTGGCATCTGCGGAAAGCTGCTCAAATGTATCCGGGTCCATGAAGTGCCATAGCTCACCATCGCTGTACAAGTACTGCATGTCCGTTTCCATCACGTCAGCCGCCTCGACCGACTCCCCTGATTTATAGGTGCGGTCAATAACACGCCCGGTTTTCAGGTTGCGAATCTTGACCCGGTTAAAAGCCTGGCCTTTACCGGGTTTAACAAATTCATTTTCGACTATCGTAAACGGGTCACCATCTATCATAAGCTTTAGACCCGAACGAAATTCACTAGTATTATACGTTGCCATGCACTATCACCATCAATCAGGGTTGTTCTCACCTGAACCCGCTGATTCTGAACGGGTTCAGGCCTAATACGCCTATGATAACCCGAACAGACAGCCCGCGTCAGATACCAGACTGGCAAAATCAGCTCGCCAACGCAATACGCAGCGTAGAGGAGCTGTTGCGATTTGTTAGCCTGACATCCCGGGACACCTCGGACCTGCTGCGTGACTGTGATGATTTTCCGGTCAGGGTTCCCTATGCCTATGCCCGCCGCATACAGTCCGGCCAGGCCGATGACCCCTTGCTGCTGCAGGTGCTGCCCTTGATGCAAGAGTCGCTGTCAGTACCCGGTTATAGCCTCGACCCGGTCGCAGACACTGATCAGATGCCGGTACCCGGCTTATTGCACAAGTATCATGGGCGCGTATTGCTAACTCTGACCGGCGCCTGCGCGATCCACTGTCGCTACTGTTTCCGGCGTCATTACCCTTATGCAGAGGCCAACCCGTGCGGCCCGTCCTGGCAAGCCAGTCTGGACTATATAAGCGAGCATAACGACATTGAAGAGGTGATTCTCAGCGGTGGTGACCCCTTGACTCTGAGCGATCAACGCCTGACATCGATCAGCCAGGAACTGTCCGCGATCCCGCATCTGAAACGCCTGCGCCTGCATACCCGTTTACCGGTTGTGATACCGGATCGCATCAATGCCCAGCTAACCAGCTGGCTGCGCGACTGCCGCCTGCAGACCATCGTGGTGCTGCATGTTAATCATGCCAATGAACTGGATGAAACCACCCGTATCGCCTTTGAGCGACTACGTGGCGCTACAGATGCCTTGCTGAACCAGTCTGTATTACTGAAGGGGGTCAATGATCAGGTCGAAACTCTGGCCTGCCTGAGTCAACGCCTGTTTGAGCAGGGCGTATTACCTTATTACCTGCATTGTCTGGATCCGGTGGCCGGCGGCGCTCATTTTGACCTGCCTTACCAACGCATTGATGACCTCTGGAAACAACTTCAGGCCCTGCTGCCGGGTTACCTGCTACCACGTCTGGTACGTGAAATTGCCGGTAAACCCTCAAAATTACCATATAATACAATTAATCAGGCCTGAAGCTCACATCTGAGTTGACATTAAGCACTTGTATTTTATAGCTAAACCAAGCTAGACTATAAATAGTATGGATAATTCTATCGACTACGTCACACTTTTCGACTTTAGTGTGATAATTGATGTGTCGATATACAGAGTAGACCAGCACACGGAAAGTGGTATGACAGAGGCACTAGCACGTGTTACAGCAAACCAGTCCATTTGGGCTGTTGGTACCTTTACGTCAGGCACCAACCGAGCCTAGTCGCAGCCTTCAGCCAAAGGAGATTACGCAGTGGCTAGATGGTTTACCGATGGCCAATCCGGAAAGTCTGGGCCGTACGCTCTACCGCCGCCTAGCTGTCGAAAATCGTACCGAACATAAAGCCAGGGACCGCCTGCGCTTTATTGAACAGCTACGCGAACAAGTGCTGTATTGCACTGACCACTTCAGGGACCGCCTGGTCAAGTCATCGCTGCCCATGAGCTCACGCACATTGAAAAATGCTACACAGGCACGTGCGCTGCTGACAGAATTAACCAATGCTTACAAGATTGTGATTGTTGACATGCTGCAGGCAAGTCGTGTTGACAATAAGCTGGTTGCCCTTGCCAGTCAGCGCGCCTTACACAGTCTGACCAGACTGTTGATGATTAATTACGCTCACTACGCTCCAGCACCACAGAACATATGGATGGAGTTGCACCGCCTGTTCCATCTTGGTGAAGCGCGTGATCTACTCCACATCAAGCTGCGCGATGACAGCCAGAAAACCAAACGAGCTTCGGTCTCTCTTGAATACAAACGCACCTTGTTATTGTCGCTGGCAAACCCGTACCGCCTGCGCCGTTGCGACATTGCAAAGGTTGCCTGCGCCCTGCAGGACTGGGCCGAGCAAGTGGATATCGAACGCTCTGCACAATTTACCCACAACCAGCGCTGTTTTATTGTTGACCTGGATTCCGATCAACCACCCAACCCGATACAGCACAACCGTGTAACGGATCAGGTATATAACCGCTTCATTAACCTGACCCGGCTCAATATACTGCTCCGGGATGAGTTACAGGATCTGGATCCTGCCATCAATAACACTTGCAGTATGAGTCACGACACCTTGCGCAAACTGCTACTAACCTGGGAAATGCGCTCGCTACGAACATTTAAGCGCACTGCTGAACGAAACACACTGGGTATTACTGTAGGGCTTAACAATACTTGCGAAGAAATTAATCGTACCCGCATGGAAAAAGACCTGCTTGAATCAGCCGAACAGCTACCCACCCCTGATACCTCAGAATCGAGACAGGAGCAGGCACCTCCTCCTCTGGAATTAATTGATATTCAGACCGGTTTCTCACTGGAACCCGACCTTCAGGATAACCTTACTTCTGACCCGTGGGATCAACGGCACCTGAACCAGCAGCGTCCACCTGAAGGAGACAGTCAGGCCCGGCCCGACAAGCACACTCCTGCCGATCGCTTTGGGCCGGTCAAACAAAACTGGAAAATGATCAATATCAGTGCTGGTGGTTACTGCATCATGTGGGATCAGGACACCCCGAACACCGCTCAGGTTGGTGAGGTTGTGGGTATACAGGAAACCTGCCAAAGGGGCACACAAAGCTGGAATATCGGTATCGTACGCTGGATCGAATACCAGCCTGAAAAAGGCCTGAAAATGGGTATACAGGTCATCGCACCGAATGCGATGGCGGTATCAACCTATCCGTACGGACTCAAGCAACCGGATATCGAACAAGCCCTGCAGTTACCGGAACTGGCAGTGATAGACCAGCCAGCCACCCTGGTTACATCAACCGGCCACTACAAAATTGGTGATCGATTGATCGTCGATCACCATGGGCGTACAACCGTTGTGCAATTGACCCGTGAAATCGAGCACACTGGTAGCATCTCACGATTTCAGTACAACGAGCTAAACAACAAGGTGGCCACCAATACGCAGCAGCAAGCGAACGAACCGGATACCCAGGAAATCAAACTGAGTGGTTTGCCGGATGATTACTGGAACTGGCCGGAATCCTGACCGGAATCCCGAAAACTAGTAAACCTTTGTAAAGACTGACGGGTAGATAATATTTCCGCCCTTGCCCAGGCAACCTTCTTTTAATTCGACCACACTGAACAAATCTGGCGATATAGGCAAACTACAGTGCAAATCCCGGTCTGAAGCTGGCTTGAAACCAAGCCGCTGATAATAATCAGGATGCCCTGCCACGACCACCGCGCCATAACCCAGCTCGGTCGCCTTGCGTATTGCATGCTCTACCAGCTTCGTTCCGATACCTCGGTGCGACTGTGAAGGAACCACCGCCATCGGTGCCAGCGCGAGAATATCCTCGCCATCACGCTCATTTTGCAAACGGACGCGCGTAAGCAGAATATGCCCAACAATACGCCTGTTAAACTCCGCGACGAGTGACAAATCAGGGATATAGTTACTCGACTGCCTCAAGGTGTCTATCAGCCCCACTTCATCATCACCCTCAAAGGCACTCAGATGTACCACATCTATTGCCTTAATATCGTCAGCACACTCTGACCTGACAGTAATCTGATCCATTCTGATCTCCCAATCATCTCAATACTTGATAGATACCGATATAGCATAATCCCAGGCATAAAACCCGAAGCTGTTACGTTAATAATATAGCGCTTGCTGACAACATCAAGCACAGTTTTGATTTTATACAAATTCCCCCGGGAAACAGCTGCCGATCCATCACGCCCACCCGATAAAACGGACATCTGTGCGGTTATTGCCACAAAGCCGATTTCTGACAACAGAAAAAACATCTCCGGGTTCCGATTATGCGTATTAACCAGACTATCCTGCCTCAGCCGCAACAATATACTATGATTCCGGTAAATTACTTTAATCTGAACGCAATTTCCGATAAAGTGGCTACAAACAAGGAATCATTTAAAAAACTCATTTCAAAACAGCAGTAATTATAACTATAGTTACAGGCAGGGATAGCCGAAACAGGGTATACAACCCGAGATTTGGAGGCTGGTGTGGCAAAAGACAGAACTTTGCGAGTGATCATTATAGAGGACTCGCAGAATACTGCTGAACATCTGATTAGTCATTTGCGTAATGCTGGGCATGCTGTGCGCCAACATCTGCTCAGCGATGAAGCCAGCCTCATAGCAACTCTGGAAGAACAACCTATCGACCTGATTATGGTCGGACTGGATACCGACGAACCGACTCTGGACCAGGTCATTCAGCAATTAAAGCGACTAAAACTGAAATTGCCCATACTAGCTATCGCCGACGAATATGACATTAAACTAACAACTGACACTATGCGTAGGGGGGCAACCGATCTGGTAGCCAGAAACCTGCCTGATCATATGCAATTGGTCATACGACGTGAAATGGACCACCTGAAACAACATCGCAAACTGGCCGAAGCCCGTCGTATCGCAAGTGAATCCAGTAAACGCTGCAATGCTCTGCTGGACACCTCCGCTGATGCCATCACCTACGTACACGATGGTATGCATGTTTATGCAAACCCGGTGTATCTGAAAATGTTTGGCTTCGATAATCTGGAAGATATTGAAGGCACTCCCATTATGGATATGGCTGCCCTAGCAGACCATGAAAAGCTGAAAGAATTTCTACGCTCACAGCAGGCTGATGAAACAAACATGGCCGACACTCTTGATATTACCGGATTAAAAACAGGCGGTGAGGAATTCAGCGCATCCATGGAATTTACCCCTGCCAGCTTTGAAAATGAGCCCTGCACTCAAATCGTCATTCGTGCGCGCATTGGGGATAGTGAAGAACTTGAGAAAAAGCTGAAAAGCCTTACCCGCAAGGACATGCTTACCGGTCTTGATAACCGTCAGCATTTTATGGATATGCTCAACAAGGATCTGGCTCACTACCAGACTCATGACCGAACCGGTGCCGTTTTGTTTGTAACACCCGACAAGTTTAAATCCATGCAAGAAAATATCGGCCTGAGTGGCACTGACCAGGTGATTCAGAAAATCGCCACCATCATGAAAGACTCCCTGCCTGATGCGTTGCGTGTCGCTCGTTTCAGCGATTTCTGTTACACCGTATTTCTGGCTGGTGAGGACAATAACGGCATCTTGCAGGCCGCTGAAACATTCAGAAAAAATACCGCTGATCATATCTATCAAATCGCCGATAAATCCATTACTGCAACCTGTAGTATTGGTGTCAGTATCATAGGTCCACTGGATAAATCAGGACAAGATGTGGTTTCCTATGCTGATCTGGCCTGCGAGATGGCCATAAAAGAAGGCGGTAACAGGGTGCACTTACATAATCCAATTGCCGACCGCGACGCAAAACACCAACGTGAAGAGCGTTGGCTGAACCTGGTGCAGCAAGCCCTTAAAAAGAACCTGTTCCAGCTCGTCTATCAGCCCGTGGCGAGCTTGCATGGCGAGCCGGGTGAACAGTATGAAGTACTGATACGAATTAAAGGCCCGGATAGTGAGGGAGTGACACCCAGCCAGTTTCTGTCGATAGCCAGCAAACATGACTTGATGACACACGTTGACCGCTGGGTAGTCACCCATGCCATCAAGGCGCTGGCCTCGCACCGCAAACGCGCTCACGACACCCTGTTTTTTATCAAGATATCCACGGACAGTCTGATAGAGGCCGAGTTCACCACCTGGTTGCAGCAGCAGATCAAGAAAAGTAAGCTGCCGGGAGATCGCATGGTGTTTGAATTATCTGCATCGTCCATTAACCTGCATATGAAAACTGCGGCAGAGTTTGGCGCAATGCTGTCCTCGCTCGGCTGCCAGCTGGCGATCGAACATTTCACGGCTGACCACGACTCCTACCTGATGCTCAAGTATATCAAGCCTAACTTCATCAAGATCGAGGGCCAGCTGATTCGGGAGCTGTCGGCCGCGGATGAAAACCAGGAAGCCATCAGGAAGCTGGCCGACAAGGCCCAGTCCATGGGTATCGCGACCATCGCCCATTTTGTCGAAGATGCCAGCAGCCTCGCTGTACTCTGGCAATGCGGTATCAATTATATACAAGGAAATTTCCTACAGGCCCCATCAGACAAGATGACCTACGACTTCGAAGGCGAAGCTGATGACGAAAGCGAAGGTTAGGAGCCTGTCAGAGGCTCTCCACTAGTCCAGTACGTGAGACACCAGACCATCCGCCAGCTTGGGTTCAAACCAGGTTGATTTGGGTGGCATCACTTCGTTGGCGTCAGCTACAGCCATCAGATCATCCAGCCCGGTAGGAAACAGAGAGAAGGCAACTGCCATTTCACCGCTATCAACCCTTTTTTCCAGCCCGGCCAGGCCACGTATTCCGCCGACAAAATCAATTCGTTTGTCGCGTCGTGGATCACTGATGCCCAATATCGGCTCAATCAGCTCGTTTGCCAACAGGCTCACATCCAGGCGTGCCACCGGATCGCCGGACGGAATCTTGTCTGACTCCAGTGACAAACGATACCAGCGCCCTCCCAGATACATACCAAATTCTGCTGCCTTGCCCGGTTTTACGGGTTGGCCTGATGGCGTTAGTGTAAACCTTTCAGCTACTCTGGCCAGAAACTCCTCCTCGCCAAGGCCATTTAGATCCGTTATGACCCTGTTGTAATCCAGTATCTGCATCTGGTTATCCGGAAAAATAACAGACAGAAAATAGTCGCTGGACGCCTCACCAGAGGGTGCTTTGCTTGCTTTATTACGCATCGCCGCCACACGAGAGCCTGCTGCTGAACGGTGATGACCATCTGCGATATACAGACAATCCATGTTGTCAAAATACTGAGTAAGCTGATCAATTAGCACCATATCATCCAGTATCCAGAGTGTATGTTGCACACCATCTTCTGCTGTCAAATCATAAACCGGCGGCAGCAGCATCGACTGGTTAATCAGTTTATCTACCTCGGCATGATGCCGATAGGTCAAAAAAACCGGGCCGGTCTGGGCGCTTAGCGCGTCAATCTGGTTAACACGGTCATTTTCCTTCTCCGGACGGGTAAATTCATGCTTGCGTATACGATTACTGTCGTAGTCCTTGACCGATGCAACCGCCACCAGGCCTGTCTGGCTGTGACCGTTCATGATCAGCCGGTAGATATAATAGGCAGGTGCCTGTTCCTGGATGAGAATACCCTGATTAATCATATTGTTCAGGTTTTCAGCTCCCTTTGCATACACAGCCGGATCATATGGATCGATACCCTCAACCAGATCAATTTCCGGCTTGGAAATATGCAAAAAACTCCACGGCCTTGCTTGCGCCATCTCACGAGCCTCCGCAGTATTCAGCACATCATAAGGCGGTGCGACAACATCTTCGGCACGCCCAGCTGCTGGACGCAGACCACAAAAGGGTTTAATCAACGACATATTTAATGTTCCTCAAGATCTGAAAGTACCTGCCATATTGGCTGTTGGGTTATTGTACCGGCCTGGCTGAACGAGTAAACCGGGCAGACCAGAATCACCCCGTTTGATACTGTTATGAACAAATCGTATACAGCTTGTCTAACAAACTATTAACGAGTTAAGGAATATTCAGAGCTTTCTGACCTATATACCGAAAAAACATGGTAATATTAATTACATTGTACTATATACCTTATATATTGTAGTTACTTTGCTTAGAAAAATCGTAATAAATATATAAAATTCAGCATGTAAACTAACTATCCAGAGCATAACAACTTCTGTGTAAGTATTATAGATGCTAATTCGTATAAGGATCATTATACGAACGAACAGCGTTTGATTGATGGGCTTGAAGAATATTTTTTAACCCACGGACCCGGAGGCAACAGGACGTGTTTCTGTCGAACAACAAACGAACCCGGCATGATGGCAATATTCGCCGTGCTCATGGGGCGGCATCAGGTAAAGATGCAGTCAATCGTCGCGTCTGGCGTTTCTGGCCAACCTACATACCTATCGCGCTGAAACTCTCTTTGTCGATCGGCGTAATGCTCAGTCTGATCATGTTTTTACTGGGCGCCATTATTATTCATAATCAGACAGAGTTACTGAATCACCAGATTCTTAGCAGTGGACGCATCGTTGTCACACAAATGGCCGAATCAGCCAAAGAACCTATACTGGCAAACGATATTCTGCAGCTTGATGTATTAACCAATAATCTTGCCAGCTCTGATGACATAATCGGTACGTCGGTCTATTCAACCGAAGGCAAGATATTATCCAGCGCAGGTCCACAACCCTTTGAACCCTACGCTCCGCTGGCAGGAAACGATTCCATGTATCTGAGACGGGCACCCATCACCGTGCCCTGGACATGGGCGGACTCGGCATATGGTGACCTGGACGCCATTTCCTATATCACCCCAATCAGTTATAAAAATATTACGGCCGGTTACGTACTTACAACCTTCAGCCGTAAGAAAATGACAACCAGCATACGTGACTCCATTCATTCCATCATACTAGCCACCCTGTTCCTGATACCGCTGGGAATTGTATTGTCCTATTTTATAGCCCGCAATTTTGCCCGACCACTACAGGACCTGATGGATGCCAGCCGCGCAATCGACCAGGGCGAATACCGCTATCGCCTGCATGAAAAACGCAATGATGAAATCGGCTATCTGATGTCAGCCTTCAACAACATGGCACACGGCATGCTGCAAAAAAAACAGGTAGAAGAGGCCTTCGCAAAACATGTGCCGGCCGGTGTGGTAAAAAATGTTCTGGCAAATCTGGATGGTGTCAAGCTGGGCGGCACCCATACCCATGCCAGTGTCATGTTTATTGATATCGAAGGATTTACATCCACATCGGAAATGCTCTCACCCACCGAAGTAGGTGAACTGCTGAATGAGTTTTTCACCTATATTTCGGATACTGTCCCGCTATATAAAGGCACCATTGACAAATACATGGGTGACTGCGCAATGCTGGTGTTCGGTGTACCTGAAGCGGATGACGACCACATATTCCACTCGATATCCTATGCCGTTTTCTTCCAGAAGCTACTGGTCAAAATCAACAATATGCGTCTGTCGCGCGGAAAGGTTCCAATCAAATTCCGTATCGGCCTGAATACTGGCGAGGTACTGGCTGGTAATATGGGATCTATCGATCGTGTGCAGTTCACAGTCGTCGGTGATACCGTCAATCTGGCCTCGCGCCTGAGTTCACTGTCCAATCCCGAGCAGATATTAATAACTGAGGAAACCTACAATGTACCACTGGTTCGTAAACGAATCGTTGCTACACGCTATGAAACCATCCATGTCCGAGGAAAGGCAAGCCCGGTAAGCCTTTACCAGGTACATGATGTTGTTGAACCCTACCGCACTGACATGGATCAGGAAATACGCAGATTTTTACTGAAAACACAACAAGAACAATGAAACGTCTTACACTTCTGCTAATCGTAATACTGGCAGTCACCTACGGTTGTCAGGCTGTGCCAGGGAAAAATCAACCTCGTCAAATTGATGAACTTGATGCGCTGCGCAGCTTACAGGAATATGACCAGGCACTGGCGCGCGCGCGACAACTCAAGCATTACTTTAATACTCCCACCTATAAAAAACTGTTACAGGATGTACGCAGCGAAGCGGATGTGTACGACCAGGAACAGGCTGGCAAGGTACAGGCCAAAATTCTTGAGCAGGACTGGGATGGTGCTTACAGGCTGCTCAGGGAATCACTGGGCAAGTATTCCGGCGGAGAAAAGCTGCAGGCCGCTGAACGCGAATTCATCAACCGTAATTCAGCTGACTGGCGCGAACTGTATGCACGCATGCTGATTGCGAAGGCGGACTGGGTATTACAAACTGAAAAACTACAACAGTCCATCAATAATACACAAGCCCAGAATATATCTTCTGGCTATAAAAATCACGCACCAGCCGAACGTAAAACCATTGCAAAACAATTATATGATTTTGGGAAAATGGCCTATGACGAAGGCAACCTTGAACTGGCCAACGATCTATATACCATGTCAGATAAACTCGACCCCTCGCTGGATACCGGGCGCGCCAAGGCACAACTGGATCAATTGCGCTATCAACGTATACAACGCGAACAGCAGGCGCAACAAAAAAAAGCCATACAACAACGACGGCAACGCGTTAAAAAACTGAGCAAAACAATAGAGGAATATCTGCGTACCGGCGATTTGATCGCCGCGCGAAACTGGTTGGCCAAATTGCGTGCTGCGGACAGGCATAGCAAGGAATATGAAGCACTGCGCAAAAGGCTTACTGAAAAACTGGATGCCCGCATCCACGTTATGTTGAACCGTGGCAACGCTCTGTATAGCAACAACCGTTATGAAGAATCTATACTGGTCTGGAAGTCAGCCCTGGAACTGGATCCGAAAAATAGTAAAATTCAGGCCAATATCTCACGCGCCGAACGAGTGCTCAAGCGACTGAACGAGCTCGAACAACGCGGAGGCAAGTCAGGAATCATCAAGAACTAGAAACAGAAATATGCTACTCTTTCTCATCTACCTGTAGCGCATCTACTTTTCGGAAACCCCTGGCCAGCTTGCTTCCGCGTCGACCCCTCTCTCCAGCATATTCATCCACCTCGGCCGGCTTCATGGTCTTGTGACGTTGTCCCGATACCAACGTCAGGCGTTCACCGTCCTGTATGGTGCAAATTGCTGCTACATACTCTTCGCGGGCGGCGGCGCGTTTTCCCGGTATGCCGATAATCTTGTTGCCTTTGCCCTTCGACAACACGGGCAGCTCTGCAATATCTATCACCAGCATATTGCCCTCGGTTGTCACCACCACAACCCAGTCTTCTTCCAGATCTCTGATCATAACAGGCGACAGTAAACGGCAGCCCTTTGGTACCGATACAACCTTTTTGCCGGTTTTATTCCGGGTAAGCAATTCTTCCAGCCTGATAACGAAACCATAACCTGCATCGGAGGCCAGCAGAACATGGTCGTCTGGCTCGCCCATCAGTATACCAACAAACTCGGCGCCAGGTGGCACCTTGAACCGACCCGTAAGCGGTTCTCCCTGACCTCGCGCAGAAGGCAGACTGTGCGCCATCAAGGCATAACTGCGCCCGGTACTGTCCAGAAACAACGCTAGCTGGTTAGACCGACCCTTTGCCGCTCCCTGGTATGCATCTCCGGACTTGTAGGTCAGGCTACTGCCATCAATCTCATGGCCCTTGGCTGCACGAACCCAGCCACGTTGAGACAGTACAACAGTTAGATTCTCGCTGGGCACCAGATCGGTTTCATCCAGCGCCTGCGCCGCATCACGTAACACTATAGGCGAGCGTCGTTTATCGCCATAGGTTACAGCATCGGCATTAATTTCTTTCTTGAGCAGGGTTTGCATACGCTGTTTGGAGCCCAGGGTCTTTTGCAGCTGGTCTCGCTCACTGGCCAGCTCCTGCTGCTCTTCGCGAATTTTTATTTCTTCCAGACGCGCCAGTTGCCGCAACCGGGTATCAAGAATATAGTCAACCTGTTCGGATGATAATTTGAAGCGTTTGATCAGGGCCAGTTTGGGCTTGTCTTCCTTGCGGATAATCGCGATAACTTCATCCAGATTCAGGAATGCAATCAGCAAGCCATCCAGCAAGTACAGTCGTGTATTTACTTTATCCAGTCGAAACTCAAGACGACGTCTGACCGTATCAAAACGGAATATCAACCATTGCTTGAGCAGGCTGCGTAAATCCATCACCTGGGGCCTGCCTTCCAGACCAATCATATTCATATTAACCCGGTAGCTGCGCTCCAGGTCAGTGGTCGCAAACAAATGCGCCATCAGGCGTTCTACATCCACCCGGTTAGAGTGTGGCACAATAACCAGTCGAATCGGATTTTCATGATCCGATTCATCACGCAGGTCTTCGACCAGGGGTAGTTTTTTGGCCTGCATCTGAGCGGCTATCTGCTCAAGTACCCGTGCGCCTGAAACCTGATGGGGTAACGCTGTGATAATAACGTCACCACGTTCCTTTTCATAAACAGCTCGCATGCGTACGGAACCATACCCGGTATGGTACATGGCAAGAAGTTCATCACGCGGGGTAATAATTTCGGCATCGGTCGGATAGTCCGGGCCTTTGATATGTTCACATAACTGCTCGACCGTCGCTTTGGGTTGATCCAGCAAGCGAATGCAGGCACTGGCTACCTCGCGCAGGTTATGCGGCGGGATATCGGTGGCCATACCCACCGCAATACCACTGCCTCCGTTCAGTAATACATTCGGCAGCCGTGCTGGCAACAACAAGGGTTCGTCGAGTGTGCCGTCAAAATTGGCACCCCAGTCTACCGTGCCCTGCCCCAGCTCCGCTAGCAGCACCTGGGCATAGGCGGCCATGCGTGATTCGGTATAACGCATCGCAGCGAAAGACTTCGGATCATCCTGTGAGCCCCAGTTACCCTGACCATCAATCAATGGATAACGGTAGGAGAAAGACTGTGCCATCAACACCATGGCTTCGTAACAGGCCGAATCACCATGCGGATGAAATTTACCCAGCACATCACCCACTGTGCGCGCCGATTTTTTATATTTGGCCGTAGCGCTCAGGCCCAGTTCTGACATTGCATAGATAATGCGCCGCTGAACCGGTTTCAGACCGTCTGCCAGACTTGGCAGTGCCCGGTCGAGAATGACATACATGGAATAATTCAGGTAGGCCTTCTCGGTGTATTGTTTCAATGGCATTTTTTCTAGGCCATCAAAATCCAGTGGCATGTTATCTGACATGCGATTTATCCTCGTTTAGCTATTACGACTGCCCCGTTAACTTAAACTAAATGTTGTAGAAAAGTCACCTGTGTATTCGTTTACGATGTTACTCATGACACCGGACATGAAATGGGTATAGCCTACTAAAGACGCGCTATTCGCCATCCCTGGCCGCTCGACTGCCGCGTCCATGCGGCAGACGGTCTTTAGTAGGCTATACCCATCCCATATCCTGCATTTGTACTCGATTCACAGGTAACTTAACAGCAGCGGGCAATTATAAGAAAGCGTATATTGCTAGTCCGACATATTGTTTACTGACCGTCGGCAGCAGGGATGCTGCCGTCGAGCGCACACGGACGTGTTCACAGCGCGTCAGTAAACAATATGTCGGACTAGCAATGTACACACCTTAGTGTTCTGCGCTCATCACACGACAGCCAGATTGCCTTTTTTCTCCAACCAGGCCTTGCGATCAGACGCACGTTTTTTCGACAACAGCATATCCATCAGCTGGTCTGTTTTGTCTTCTGATTCCAGCGTCAGCTGTACCAGCCGGCGCGTATCCGGATCCATAGTGGTTTCACGTAATTGCAACGGGTTCATTTCACCCAGGCCCTTGAATCGCTGTACATCCACCTTGCCTTTTATTTTTTCGGCGGCAATACGGTCCAGCACACCCTGTTTTTCGCTGTCGTCCAGCGCATAGTAGACCTCTTTGCCTACATCAATACGGTACAGTGGTGGCATCGCAATATAGACATGGCCTTCTTCTACCAGTGATCTGAAATGACGCAAAAACAGCGCGCATAACAGCGTTGCAATATGCGCGCCATCGGAATCGGCATCGGCCAGTACACATACCCGGTTATAACGTAAACCGCTCAGACTGGGAACACCGGGATCGACACCGATCGCGAGGGCAATATCATGTACTTCCTGCGACCCGAGGACGGCGGCGGAATCCACTTCCCAGGTATTGAGTATCTTGCCGCGTAGTGGCATCACGGCCTGAAATTCGCGACTACGTGCCTGCTTGGCCGAACCGCCGGCGGAATCACCTTCTACCAGAAATATTTCGGTCCGGCCTGCATCCTGAGAACTGCAGTCAGCCAGCTTACCGGGTAAGGCCGGACCGCTGGTAATTTTCTTGCGTACCACTTTTTTACCGGCACGTAATCGTTGCTGGGCATTCTGTATGGCCAGCTGGGCAATTTTCTCGCCCGTCTCACTATGCTGGTTTAGCCATAATCCAAATGCATCCTTTACCACTCCTGAGACAAAAGCAGCGCATTCACGTGATGACAGGCGTTCTTTGGTCTGTCCGGAAAACTGTGGATCTGCAAGCTTGATCGACAGCACGTAGCTGACCCGGTCCCAGACATCTTCCGGTGTTATTCTGACACCACGTGGCACCAGATTTCTAAACTCACAAAACTCGCGAACCGCTTCGGTCAACCCAGTACGTAAACCATTAACATGCGTGCCTCCCTGCACCGTCGGAATCAGGTTGACATAACTTTCCATCACACCTTCTCCGCCATCCGGTAACCAGATAACGGCCCAGTCAGCCATTTCAGAATGCCCCTGCATGTGCCCGGAAAAGGGCTCTTCGGGCAAGCATTTGTTATCTGATAGTGCATCGCTCAGATAATGAGTTAAACCCTCTTCATAATGCCATTCCAGTTCTTCGCCAGATGCCTCGTCACGAAACTGCACCAGCAAGCCTGGACACAGCACGGCCTTGGCACGTAGCAGGTGTTTAAGTTTGATAACAGATATACGGGCGGAGTCAAAGTATTTAGGGTCAGGCCAGAACCTCAGTGTGGTGCCTGTATTGCGCTTGCCGACCGTACCGACTACTTCCAGTTCGGTTTTACGTTCACCATTCGCAAACGAGATATTGTATTCCTTGCCACCCCTGCGTACCCATACTTCCAGATTTTTAGACAAGGCATTCACAACAGAAATACCCACCCCGTGTAAACCACCCGAAAAGGTGTAGTTCTTGTCAGAGAACTTGCCTCCGGCATGCAAGCGAGTGAGGATAACCTCTACACCAGGCACCTTCAGTTGCGGATGCTTGTCCACTGGCATACCACGACCATCGTCACGCACCTCTACCGAACCATCCTTGAACAGGGTAACCGACAGAGTTTTGGCGTAACCACTGATCGCCTCATCTACACTGTTATCGATAACTTCCTGAGCCAGGTGGTTAGGGCGCGTTGTATCAGTATACATCCCTGGACGCTTGCGCACCGGCTCCAGTCCGGTAAGGACTTCTATTGAAGCCGCATCATAATCTGTACTCATTCAGAATCCCCCGGGTTTATGTCTGGCGGATAACGAAGTGTCTGAAGTATGTCTGCTAACGTCGTAACCGTATTGAGGTCTCTGCAATAGAACTCATCATAAAGCACATAGCGATATCGTTCGCCACCTACCTTGGTGATATTGTTCCACCGGGGTGTAGCGGAGGCCTTGAAAGCAGCATTACCAATTGCATAGGCATAGGTTTTGTACTGACCATTCTCGCAACGTATGGCCTCATACCGAAGATTACGCACACCACTACTCGATGTAATCACCACTGTATAGCGTATGACGCCATCATTCTCGCCAATACCAATAGACTCTGCATCAATCGCATAACGATAATTATCATAGCCGACAGTGGATACGGCCAACGGGATCAGATTTTCGGGTTTGGGTAATGCCGGCAGCCTGTCATTGTCATCCTGTTCATGCCATTCGTAGGCAGGCGTGTTCTCAGGGTAAACAGAAGAGTCGGTCATAGAGTCGCCTTCTGGCACTTCAACGGCTATGGCCGGGGCTACCATTATCAGGGGTACGGTGATTACGAGTACCCGGAAATATCTTGGTTTATTTTTCATTTCTCTATGCTTATGATGAATATCAACAGGTTATAGAAGATTACGATACTCGTTTCATTATACCAAGCTTCGGCCCATAGTGGCAGGAAGGATTGCCTTTCAGGAAAGATCTTCAAGTAACGACAGATGCAGGGCTTCCGATACCGGTGAAATCTGTTCGCGCAGATGTTCGTGGTCTATGCCAGCACTTATCTCAGAGCCAGTCCTGGTGCTGGCTATCATCTCCAGCGTCAGCTCGAATCGCAAAAAATGCACTGACGAGGTTTTGGTGTCATTTTCCCTTTCCATATCTTCATCGGCAATCGCAAATACCCGGTCATGCCCGGTAATCTGTACCCAGACCCGATCTTCTACGCCCAGCAATTTTTCCAGTGCGATTTTACGCTCTTGCTCATCCTCATATTCGATCATGAATGTAACTTTCCAGTTACTGCCATCTGAAATCAACGGGTTGTAGGTGTCCAGTTCCTCCTGGATGGCGTCTGCCTCAAATATTCGTTCAATGCGCAGCATCTCCTGAATCTGGTATTGCATGATCTTACGATTTTCAAAGTGCAGACTGGCATGTTCGCCCAGCCTGAGTATGCGGATCATTTTTAAATCCATCACTTCGCTACGAAACTGCTGGCGGATTTCTGAATAGTTTTCCAGCGAATACAAATCATCACGTGTCAGTTTTTGAGTCGTCATTTGTTAAATTCCATATGCCTTTCGTAATAAACTAATCGGATGCACCGGTGAGCTGCCATCTTGCAGGCCATTGGCAATTTGATGTCCAGCCATGGGGCAATCACTGCTGTAATAGTCAGGCTTGGCCTGCTTTATTCTGTTCACTATCGGACGAGATATTTTCATAGAGATTTTATGAAATTCTTTTTTTACGGCATAGGTACCATCGTGCCCCGAGCAACGTTCAATGGGTTCAATCTCGGTTTCGGGTATGAGTTGCAGTATATCGCGTGTTTTCATGCCAATACGCTGTACACGCAGGTGGCATGCAACATGGTAACTGATCTTGCCAAGTGGTTTTTTGAATTCCGTATTCAGCCTGTCGCCTTTTTTTCGTAATACGAGATATTCAAACGGATCAAACATTGCATCTTTAACTTTTTGCACTTGCGGATCATCCGGGAACATCAACGGCAACTCCTGCTTGAACATCAGCACGCAGGAAGGTACAGGGGCTATCAGGTCCCAGCCCTGGTCTACCAGTTCTGCCAGCATTGGAATATTGGCCTGTTTGGCCTGTTCTACCGCATCCAGATCGCCCAGCTCCAGTTTGGGCATGCCGCAACATTGCTCGCGGTTCGCAAAACGCACCGGCAAGCCATTGTGCTCCAGTACCTTGACCAGATCTTCTGCAATCTGAGGTTCATTGTAATTCGCGTAACAGGTGGTAAAAATGGCCACCTTACCGCGTGTCTGTTCGGTAGCGACAGGCTCAATAGCGTTACTGCTGTAACCTTTGTACTTTTTGCGCGCCGTTTTACTATGGTAGTCTGGCAGCACAGCATCTTTATGCACACCCAGCACCGACTGCAATACATTTCGCATCACGCCATTCCGATTGGCTGCATTGACAAAATTGACGACAATCGGGATACCGACCAGTTTCCCAACCGTGTCCGTCGAGGAAAGGATTTTATTGCGCTGGCTGGCACCGTGTTGACGAAAATGCACAGCCTTGGCACGCAGCATCAGGTGCGGAAAATCGAGATTCCATTCGTGTGGCGGGATATAGGGACATTTGGTCAGGTAACACAGATCACACAGATAACAGTGGTCAACCACTTTCCAGTAATCTTCTTTTTTGACACCGTCAACCTCCATGGTATCTGACTCATCAACCAGGTCGAACAGGGTTGGGAATGCATTGCATAAACTCACACAACGCCGGCAGCCATGACAATGGTCATAAACCCGTTCCAGTTCCGTCAACAGATTTTCTTCATCCCAGAACGATTCACTGTGCCAGTCCAGCGCATGCCGGGTGGGCGCCTGTAAACTACCTTCCTGCACACCTGATACCATAAGAGTAAACCTCGTAACCTGATCAAAATAAACAGACCGGCAATAGCCGGCCTGTTTATTAACCGGAACCTGTCAGGCTGATTTAACCGTCGAGTGAATCCAGGGCCTTCTGGAAACGGTTGGCATGTGAGCGCTCAGCCTTGGCCAGCGTTTCAAACCAGTCTGCAATCTCGTCAAAACCTTCATCACGAGCCGATTTGGCCATACCTGGGTACATATCGGTATATTCGTGAGTCTCACCGGCAATAGCCGCTTTCAGGTTGTTGGATGTGGAGCCGATAGGCAGACCAGTAGCCGGATCACCAACCGCTTCCAGATACTCAAGGTGCCCGTGAGCGTGGCCTGTCTCGCCTTCAGCAGTAGAACGAAATACTGCCGATACATCATTATAACCTTCTACGTCGGCCTTCGCTGCAAAGTACAGGTATCGACGATTAGCCTGGGATTCGCCGGCAAAGGCGTCCTTCAGATTTTGTTCGGTGCTGCTTCCTTTAAGATCCATAGTAATCTCCTCCTGGTATATGGATATGGTTAAAAACCTAATTTTAGACTTAGTCTAAGAGAGGGTAAATTTAGCCCAACTCTTGAGGCCTGTCAATACATGAACAATACTCGCTATCGCAGTAGAGATCACCGCGAAGTATCGATGTACCAGAATCTGTTAATAACAATACATTTTTCTGCCAACTTCAATGCGTTATCGCAGATAACTACACGCAAGCCTCCCGATCCGCGCTACTAACTGGTAATATGCGTTCTTTGGAAAGACCTGACAGGTGAGCACTTTGCCAAGTAAAACAACAAAAGACAACATACAGCTGGAGAAGTCTCTGAAAGAACTAGAGAAGCTGGTGGATAAGATGGAACAGGGTGATTTATCGTTAGAAAAATCATTAGATTACTTTGAGAAAGGTGTCAAGCTGACGCGCCTGTGCCAACTCGCCTTGCAACAAGCCGAGCAACGAGTACTGATCTTGCTGCAACAAGCAGATCAAGAGCATCTGGAAGAATTTGACGCTGATGTCTGAAGAAATGCTTCTACGCCTGGGACGCCATCAGCAACGCGTTCGCACCGCGATGCAGAAATGGCTTCCTCCAGCCAACACCCACCCGACCGTTCTGCATAAAAGTATGCGCTATTCAACTTTGTCAGAGGGAAAGCATTTTCGCCCAATACTGGTATATACGACGGGGGAAGCTCTGGGAATTAACCTTGACTACCTGGACGGCATCGCAAGTGCAGTGGAGATTATACATGCCTATTCACTGATTCACGATGACTTGCCGGCAATGGATAATGATGACCTGCGACGCGGACAGCCCACTTGCCACAAGGTGTTCGGAGAAGCAATGGCTATCCTGGCAGGTGATGCATTGCAAGCACTGTCCTT
Organism: Gammaproteobacteria bacterium; assembly: GCA_011052255.1. Taxonomy (GTDB): domain Bacteria; phylum Pseudomonadota; class Gammaproteobacteria; order DRJJ01; family DRJJ01; genus DRJJ01. Next base: position 26,947 of record DRJJ01000181.1, read on the forward strand.
TCATATTATTGCTCATGACCAACAAATTCCGGTTCCGGATACGACCCGTATTCGTATCCTGGAAACCCTGACCAGTGCCTGCGGATCACTGGGCATGGCAGGTGGCCAGGCAATCGACCTGATTTCAACTGGCCAGCAGCTGGATATTGCACAGCTGGAGAATATGCACATACGCAAGACCGGCGCATTGATCCGCGCCAGTGTGCGTATGAGCGCTCTGTGTCAACCTGATCTCGATCCCGATAACCTGCAACAGCTTGAGCATTATGCAAAATGTATTGGCCTGGCGTTCCA
>DRJJ01000182.1 GCA_011052255.1 Gammaproteobacteria bacterium
CCGGGTACAGCAATACCTTTGACATCCGGTCTAAGCAGTAACAGGCGCCTGATATCTTTGGTAGTAACGTGCCCTTCTACAACATATCCGTCTATTACAGCAGTATGGCATGCTGCCAGCTTCACAGGAACACCCAGTCGTTTCTTATCTGCATAGATATCCCGGGTACTGACTTCAGTTACATTAAAATCATTTTTCTTAAGATAGGATATCCATCGTTTGCAGCAACGACATTCTGGATTTTTATAAACAGTTATATCTTTAGAATAAGCCTCTCCAGCATGAGAGGTAGTTGCAACACCAACACTACCGAACAGGGAAAGAATAAAAAAAATGGATTTCGCAGTCATATTGAAATAATCCGGGGTTACAGTTATACGGGTGCACTTAATAGTCACACTATCAGGCTATCATGGCATTTAAAATGCTCTGGGTTGTTTTGTCGCCATCATCAATACAATAATTTAGAGTCAAAAATCAGTACGAATATAAATTAAAATGGCCGTTGTAATAAATCTACACGAACAGGCATTAAAAAATTCGCCCCATCATCACTCATTTGCTGTTCAAATCGCTCTTTAACAAGACGGTAAACCGCATCATCAAGGTTATGACGGGTGTGTGTTACCTTAAGTACTTTAGTTTCAAAATCAGAAAAATTTTCAAACTTCATTGGCGAATTAAAAAAGGTTTCCTCAACCAGATCGAATACACCTTCACTAATCGATCTTTTTGTAGACTCGAATGCAGCCACGCGAACATTCTTCTCATCATGAAACAGGCGCAGGATTTCGTTAAAATCACCCTCAAAAATCGGCTCGGATATGTAAACCATACCGCCCGGTTTCAGTACTCGTCTGATTTCTTTCATCGACTGATCCATTAACTCCAGTGGAACATGATGCAGAGACTTGAACATAAGGGCAATATCAGCCGATTCGTTTCCCAGCGGGATTTCCTGTGCACCGGCAAGAGCAAACGTGACGTTAGGTAAATCTACGATTTTCAGATTTTTTTCATGTGCGATTTCATCGACTTCTAACGCTGTTACCCTACGATTAGCGCCGGATACAGCGATATTGCGTGTAATTTCCGCATTGCCGCAACCCAATTCCAGAATATGTTTGTTATCCAGCGACAACAGACGGTTATATATCTCAGCTTCAGGGCAACTAATACTGATATTTTCTGATGCTATCTTCATTAACTAACCTCATGTTCGTTGCCTGCCAAGGGACTGATGCCTGTGTTCGTAGAAATCATACTCGGTACTATATTGATTAGTGGGAATAAAAATTATATAGGAGCTGATATCCCATATCAATTGACTGATATATCAATTAGTTGTCACGAGCAAAATTCCTCGTTTGTTCTATTTACCTTGTTTAATTAAATCCATCCACCCTTACTTTTTCTACGTTATTTATGTGCTGGCTTAAAATAACCGAATCATGAAGACCAAATATACCAGGCAATAATTCGATTTCAATTGAACTGGCATCAGACAATATACCCGGAAAACCCTCAGCCCGGATGGTAATAACATGTTCAGAGCCAGGACTTAAGTCAATTGGGTCTGGAGATATTGATAAAACGGGGTAGCTATTACCCTTATTATCTCTTACTTTGATATTGTTTAAATCAGACATAGCAGCCGATATATTTTTTTCGGCCACATGGTCAAGATTTACATTTAGATAAAAAACTGTCTGGGTTTCAGTACGAACATTTCTGTGCTTCTTCTCTTTATGAATTTCGACAACTACATTTTTCAGGTTGATATCAAGTGTAGTAGAACGAACCTGTTGCTTCGAAGTTAACGGTGTTTTACCGATATATTCCCAGGTATTGTCACTCTTCAGTCTAACACGGTTACCATCTTTAGTATTGACGTAGCGGTCAGAAGAGCGAAACAACCATGTGCCATCATCCCTGAGCAGTACTTCGCGTCCATCTTCAGTTATTACTTCCTGATCAGCTGACAAGCTGCTGCTGATCAGGAAGATTATCAGTGAAAATATTATAGTCGGCATGGACATTTATTTGTACTCCGTAACCAGATCAGGTTGAATAAAGTAGTCGTTCAGGGCTCTTTATGACAGGAGACTATATTACATTATATTCACTTTTTTCCAAAAAGTGACACAAGCCTGTACATCGCGAATCTTCTTCTCATGCAGGAACATGGTACATAAACTATATTTACTATAGATCCTGCACATAACAACAAAGGGCACGGAATGACATCATCAAGCAAAACCAATCCCATTGAGCGTCTGCAACGACTATGGCAACGCCTGCAACCCCTTCCCGGCGGCACCTGGATATTCAGTCGCATCCTCGGATGGGTCATCCCTTATACCGGAACCATTGGAGCCAATGTTAAGGTTCTTGAACCTGGCTTCGCCCAAATTCATTTGCATGATCACAGGCGGGTTCGTAACCATCTACATTCTGTGCATGCCCTGGCGCTGGCTAACCTGGGTGAAGTCGCCAGCGGTCTGGCGATGTTGGGCACCCTGTCATCCGATACGCGTGGCATCCCTACCCGTCTATCTATCGAATTTATTAAAAAGGCTCGTGGCCATTTGGTTGCCGAGAGCCACTGCTCTCCTCCAATCGTCACAGAGGACACCGATTTTGAAGTTTATGCCAACATCCGTGATGCCGACGGAGATGTGGTCGCACGAACCACCGTGAACTGGCGTCTGGGCCCTGTACCGAATGAATCATGAGCTCCTCCATTCCATCAATCGAGAACACGTTTACCCGTCAGACAGGCATCACGGTACCCGTCATTTGCGGGCCGATGTATCCCTGTAGTAATCCCGAGCTGGTCGCAGCAGCATCAGAAGCCGGGGCATTGGGAATCGTTCAACCGATCTCGCTGACCTATGTACATGGTTATGACTTTCGTAACGGGCTGCATTACATCCGTTCACTGACCGCCAACCCCATCGGTATGAATGCACTGATCGAACAGAGCAACAAGCGCTATCACGAACGTATGGTAGAGTGGATAGATATAGCCCTGGAAGAAGGCGTGCGGTTCTTTATCACCTCTCTGGGTAAACCAGACTGGGTGGTTAAATGCGTACACCAGGCAGGTGGTATCGTTTATCACGACGTGACCGAACGCAAATGGGCCCAGAAAGCAGTAGATGCCGGGGTAGACGGTCTGATTGCAGTCAATAATCGTGCGGGTGGCCATGCGGGCGGTCAATCCCTGCTGCATCTGTACGATGAATTACAAACCTATGATCTACCTATCATATGTGCCGGCGGCATTAGCTTACCTGTTGAATTCACTCAGGCCCTGGATCAAGGTTATGCGGGCGTGCAAATGGGTACTCGATTTATAGCTACAACAGAATGTAATGCTCCCGAGCCATACAAACAGGCCATCGTTAATGCGAAAGAATCTGATATTGTCTTAAGTGACCGCGTCAGTGGTACACCGGTATCGTTAATACATACTCCCTATATCGATCGCATGGGCCTTAAATCCAACTGGCTTGAAAAATGGATGTTAAGCGGGAAAAAGCGAAAATATCTGATGCGCACACTCTACATGCTGCAATCACTATGGAAACTGAAAAAAGCGGTGCTCGATAAAAGTGGCTCACAGGAATACTGGCAGGCTGGAAAGAGTGTGGCCGGAATCGATTCGATCGAACCAGTTAGCGATATTATTGAACCGTTTGCAAATGCGAGAACACCACAGTAGCCAAGACGACTGACACCGGCCATTTTGCCTCAACAATGGGTTGCCAGACACGAGCAGACCACCTGTTTCAGATCAATTGCCATTTGTTTCAACCAGTTACATTAATACAGACGGTAGCGTGCAAGCATAATAGAAAGAACTGTGGCATAATACGCGCCCTTTTACATTGATGATAACCCCGGAAGTTTCCCCTTGATTACTACAGCCAACATTACCATGCAATTTGGGGCCAAGCCCCTGTTTGAAAACATCTCTGTCAAATTCGGCAATGGCAACCGCTACGGCCTGATCGGCGCTAACGGATGCGGAAAATCCACCTTTATGAAGATACTGGGTGGTGACCTTGAACCGTCTGCAGGCAATATTTCGGTAGATGTGAATGAACGTCTGGGTAAACTCCGTCAGAACCAGTTTGCGTTTGAAGGCTACTCCGTACTGGATACGGTCATCATGGGGCATGAACGCTTATGGGAGGTCAAGCAGGAGCGTGACCGCATCTATTCCCTGCCCGAAATGAGTGAAGAAGACGGCATGAACGTTGCGCATCTGGAAGTCGATTTCGCCGAACTTGATGGCTACACCGCAGAGTCCCGCGCCAGTGAACTGCTGGCAGGGCTGGATATCCCGCTGGAGCAACATAGCGAATTAATGAGCACAATCGCACCCGGACGCAAGCTGCGCGTATTGCTCGCTCAGGCCCTGTTCGCGGATCCGGATATCCTGCTACTGGACGAGCCCACCAATAACCTTGACATCAACACCATACGCTGGCTTGAAAAGGTACTGAACGAACGCAACAGCACCATCGTCATTATTTCCCATGACCGCCACTTCCTGAACAGCGTCTGTACCCACATGGCTGATCTGGATTACGGTGAACTGCGCGTCTATCCAGGGAATTATGATCAGTACATGACGGCATCCACAATGGCGCGCGAGCAACTGCTGGCCGATAACGACAAGAAAAAGGTGCAAATAGCCGAACTTAAAACCTTTGTCAGCCGCTTTTCGGCCAATGCGTCCAAGGCCAAACAAGCTACCTCACGTGCCAGGCAGATCGATAAAATCAAACTTGAGGAAGTCAAACCCTCCAGTCGCAAAAATCCCTTTATCCGTTTTGATCAGGACAAAAAACTCTACCGTGTAGCACTGGAACTGAAAGACCTGACCAAGGGATACGAAGATGAGCCCCTGTTCAGTGGCCTGAACCTGCTGGCAGAAGTGGGTGAGCGTATCGCAATCATCGGCCCTAACGGCATCGGTAAAACCACCCTGCTACGCACTCTGGTGAATGAAATAACACCAGACAGTGGCTCGGTAAAATGGTCAGAAAATGCGGCAATTAGCTACTACGCACAGGATCACTCCGCAGACTTCAATGAAGATCTTTCATTGTACGACTGGATGTTCCAGTGGAAAAAGCCCGAGGACGATGAACAGGCCATTCGTGCCGTACTGGGTCGTATGCTGTTCTCACAGGACGAAATCAAAAAGTCTGTCACCAAGATATCAGGCGGCGAACAAGGCCGTATGCTATTCGGCAAACTAATGCTGCAAAAGCCAAACGTTCTATTGATGGATGAACCCACCAATCACCTGGATATGGAATCCATTGAATCACTGAATCTGGCTCTGGAGAACTACCCTGGCACACTGGTATTCGTCAGCCATGACCGGGAATTCGTCTCGTCACTGGCGACACGTATTATTGAACTGTCACCTGCTGGTATCACAAACTTTAGTGGCAGTTATGAAGAGTACTTGCAAAAGCAGGTCTCCAATACGCTGGGCACGCCTGCCCGTCAGCAAAAACTACCTGCCTGAATACCGCTTATAAAATATGCATATTTATAAAATAATGTTATTTTGTCAATTGTTATTGACCTGAATCATCGAACTGATAAAAACTTCATTTTATACATTGCAAAATAATATTTCGTTTACTATCTTTGATATGCAATTCATCACTATTAAATCTTAACAGGGAAGGAGTCTTGTCATGATTAATACGTATCATTATTCGGCCCATTTTGCGGGGCGTATCTGCGAAGATTGTTTCGAACATTTTTCCAACGTCAATGTAAGCCTGTATCGAAGCACAGAGAATGAGTGTCCTGACCAGGTCAGCATAAAGAACGCGTTCAGGCAACTATCTGATGGTGAGCTCAAGAAGATGGAATCCAGCCTTCTGGCAGAAGGTGTGACAGATGACTCAGGAAAAGTAGAAATCACCATTGATCCTGGAAAACCCGGTTATCAGGGAGAATGTATTGAGGTTGTTATTACTTTCAATCGGATAGTTGGCAACAACCAGGAACTAAAACAGCCTGAGCATTTTCGCATTGCATACTACACCCCTCAGTGGAATCCGACAGAAAATTATTATGCTCATTTTTCTGACTTTTATGTGCCTGCCAGTATTTGGTGTGCATACCTTGAACAACATGGTGTCTGGGTTATCTGTGGATATGTCAATACCTGTGACAAACCAGTCAGTCCGGTCGACAATGTTACTGTCAAGGCATACGATGTAGACTGGGTTCAGGATGATTTTCTCGGGTCAGCCACGACAGACTCCAGTGGCCAGTTCAAGATCTACTATGATGTTTCAAAATTCAACCGTACTCCCTTCTCCCCTTTTATAAATATTGAATGGACAGGTGGTCCGGATGTTTACTTTAAAATTGAAGGAGTGGATTCTGGCGGTAGCCTGGTTACCTTACTGGATGAATCACCATCACGCGGCCGGCAGCCGGACAGAGAAAATGTTCCTAACTGTTTTTGCACCAGATTATGTGTCCAGAAAGAAAAGTCCCCCACAGGAACTACTTTTATTGATAGTGCATGGACCGGTATCGGCACACACTTTACTATCCCCGGTTCAACTCTCAATGATTTTAATGCAGATGGGTATGCGGGTTCATTGAAGTATGCGTTTACCAGGACCATTCGTATGACGGGTCAATCATTGAGATTTTCCAATGGAAACCCGATTGAATATCGTTTTCTGGTAAGTCATACCGTCGCAGACAATGGTACGCCTTCTTTACCAGCGGGAAACTTCTCGGATATCGTCGGCGTTGGTGCAGGACTAAATCTTTTTGTAAATACCAGGATAGGACAAATGATACGGGTTGCCGATTCAGACCCGGAAAATATCTATGCAAAAACAGAAGACCTGGACAGTGAAGGATGGCTGGATGTTAACAAGTCAATTACACGTACGTTTACCGATAATCCACTTCGTGACCCATTGGA
>DRJJ01000183.1 GCA_011052255.1 Gammaproteobacteria bacterium
CAGGATTTCCTCGCTCCGGACATTCGGATTGATCTGTTTTAAGGCACGCAGCCTGTTAATTTCACTGGCAAGGGTATGTTCAGCATGCTTGAGTGCATGATCTCGAATAGCCGGTGATTGTCTGTTAGCCATACTATTTGCATTGTCCAGCATCTCTCTTAGACTTTTAGTATAGGCATGTATGATCTTGTATGCTGTTTCTTTTTTAATAATCTCGCGGCTTTGACTGATATCATCATGTGAGAGCTGACTGGCATGATCCTGATTACTAGTGTCGATTACAATGCGTATGCTGGTGGGCGGCAGATAACGGCTTGATTGTATCTGGTCATTTGAAGCCGATTCGAGGATGTAAATACATTCGATCAGTAATGAGCCTGATTTTACACCATTATATTTTATGGAGGACATGGCAGTGTTACCCAGTTCATTACTGGAGAAGGTGTCCATAATACCGGTGACCAACGGGTGTTCCCAGGTGAGAAACTGAACGTCATCGTTCGCAAGCGCAATACTACGCTCGCAGGTGTAGGTCATGCCATCGCTGCTCAGGCCAGGAAAATCACCGGTCTGCATCTGTTCACTGGGCTTTATGACATAACAGCCTTCACTGTGTGGCTCTTTTTCAATATCAAAACAATCAAACACCTTCTCCAGATACTGAGGTAGTGTAGAGCTGATGTCCAGTTGTGTTGCGCGGCCAGCCAGTTTTTCAGCTTGATCAGGTCGGCATGAGTTGTATTCGAGCAGTTTGTCCTGGCCACGACTGAGGACATCGTTTAGCTCTTTGTGTATTTCGGTAGTACGATTTATTAGTGATACTAAATGTTCGTCATACGGACAGGTAATGACATCTACAAGTTCAGATTTAACCTGTGCAAACACACTGTGACCGGCAGGGCAGGTGTGCTCAAACGCAGACAGGCCATCCCTGTACCAGTGAAACAGCATATCCTGGGCACTGTCTTTCAGGTAGGGGACATGCAGCTTGATGGTTTCAGACTGTCCAATTCGATCAAGTCTGCCGATGCGTTGTTCCAGCAGGTCCGGGTTTAATGGCAGATCAAACAGGGCCAGATGATGTGCAAACTGGAAATTTCGGCCTTCACTGCCGATTTCTGAACAAATCAGTATCTGGCTGCCATAGGTCATGTCAGCAAAGAATGCTGCGGCACGATCACGTTCAACCAGCGTCATATTTTCGTGAAAGACAGCTGCATGAATGCCGGATTTAATCCGTAACGTATCAGAAAGGTCCATTGCTGTTTCTGCACTGGCGGTGATGACCAGTACTTTTTGAGATTTAAGCTGGTTAAGCAGCTTGGCTAACCAGCTGACACGAGGATCTATCGTGGTCCAGTGTGTACCCTGAAATTCATCATTGAGTTGATACAGTAGCTCCGGAAACAGCAGCATGTTAGGGGTAAGGCGGTCTGGCTCAATGGCTTCCCGGCATGCAATGTACTCCGCGGGCATGGCAAGTGGGTAGTCAGTCAGTTTTCTGTCCGGGAACCCTTTTATGGCAGAGCGTGTGTTTCTGAACAGGATACGACCGGTACCATGTCGGTCCAGCAGATGATCTGTCAGATCGGCGCGTGCCTGGTTTTGTTTATCAGGGTCATTCGACGTATTGTTTTTTATCTGGTCCAGTAATGGTTTGTTGTCATCTTCCTTGAGTAACTCATCCAGGGTCTGGTGAGATAGTTCACTTATTTCCTGCTGGTTGAGTAGCTCCTCGATCGCGCTTGCTACTGGCTCGTAGCTATTTTCTTCGTTAATAAAACGGCTGTAATCCGGAAAGCGGTCCTGATCGAGCAGGCGTAAACGTGCGAAGTGCCCTTGCTTGCCCAGTTGCTCCGGTGTCGCAGTAAGGAGCAGTACACCTTTGACGTTTACGGCCAGTTGCTCAATTCTCTGGTACTCAATGCTGGATTCGTGTTCTGACCACTGCAGATGGTGAGCCTCATCTACAATCAGCATATCCCACTCACCGGCCAGGGCCTGTTCAAAACGATGTTCAGATTCAACCAGAAATTCCAGTGTGCATATGACCAGCTGCTCGGTATGAAAGGGATTGCTGTCTGCTTTTTTCTCTTCTGGTTCGTCGGTTTCTACATCGACATCAGTAGCCAGGCAGCGCTCTTCGTCAAATACGCTAAAGTACAGGTTAAAGCGTCGTAGCATCTCGACCAGCCACTGGTGTAGCAGGCTTTCCGGGACGACTATCAAGATTCGTTTTGCACGTTCTGTAATCAGCTGATGATGCAGAATGAGGCCGGCTTCGATAGTTTTACCCAAACCAACTTCATCGGCCAGAAGTACACGCGGGGCGTAACGGTTAGCAACCTCGTGAGCAATATACAGCTGATGTGGTAACAGGAAGGTACGGCCGCCGGTAATACCGTTCAGGTCCGAACTTTCATAACGGTTACGTTCCAGTAGTGTCTGGTAGCGTAATTCAAACCAGTTATCTTTATCGATTTGTCCGGTGAACAGTCGGTCTGCTGGCCGGTTGAGTTGTATGAGATTATCCAGCTTGCCTTCATCAATTGCTACACTATTGCCATCAGAGTCTGTTCCGAGATAGCTGAGTATGCCATCATTTTCTTCAACGGATTCAATATTAATTGAATCGCCATCATGCATTTTTACGCGGTCGCCCACTGCAAATGCGATACGGGTAAGTGGTGCCGTTTGCCGTGAATAGACGCGGGTTTCACCTGTGGCCAGGAACAGGACAGAGACAGTGCGTTGATCAACAGCCAAAACAGTGCCGAGTCCCATTTCCAGTTCAGCGTCACTGATCCAGCGTTGTCCGGGGATATAATTTTTCAAGTTCTGACCTTTGTAAAGATTCCTTTTCCTTCATGGAGAGGGTTGGAATGTGGGGATAATTAAAATAATGCATTACAAAATTTTGATCCCCTCACCCCAACCCTCTCCATGGGGAAGAGGGGGTTAACGGATTTCGTTACTCAAATACTTTTTTACGCAATTCTTTTTTACGTCCGTGTTTGTTTTTTCTGTCCAGTCGTTTCATCTTTGCGCCACGGCTTGGTTTGGTTGCCCTGCGCTTTTTTGCAACAACGCCCACGCTTCGTATCAGGCTGGCCAAACGATCCAGTGCATCGGCACGGTTTTTGTCCTGGCTACGATATTTTTGTGCCTTGATGACAATGATATTGTCTTTGTTAATACGTTGGTCCTGACACTGCGTTAATCGTTGCTTGTAAAAATCTGGTAAGGAAGACGCACTAATGTCAAAGCGTAGATGGACAGCAGATGAAACCTTATTAACGTTCTGGCCACCGGCACCCTGAGCACGAATAGCAGAGATTTCGATTTCGTTGTCAGGAATACGAACATTGTTTGAGATGATCAACATGATCTGTTTACGTTGCTACCTGGACCATTAGCCGTACAGACAAAGATACGAGGTATCAATGGTAACCTTGACGTTAAAGGAGCTGTTTGCTGGTACATTGAAGGACTGGCCTTCGGTATAGCTTGTGTAGCTGTCTTCACCTGTGAGCTGGATAGTCAGCGCACCGCTGATCACGGTGACCTTTTCCCTGTCGCTGGTGTCAAATACATATTCACCTGGCACCATAACGCCGACGGTGGCGGGCAGGGTCTCTGTCTGGAATGCGATGGATTTTACGTTACCATCAAAATATTCGTTAATGCGGGTCATTGGCTGAAGATTCTCTGTTTTCGGGTTAATAGCAATACAATTGGCAAAGCAGTGTACAATATTTCAGACGCAGGGTATGCCTGCGCGCGGTATTGTATACTAACTATATGAATTATCAATATAAATTATCAGAAACCTCAACGGGTTGTCCCGCTACACCATGACGTTCTGGGAAATGATAATATTGCTGCTGTTTATTGCGGCTATCTGGTTCTGGCTTGATGGGATACACGCCAAGGATATCGCCACCCAGGCGGCGAAAAAGGGCTGCTCTGATCAAGGCGTTGATTTTCTGGATGATACGGTAGAGATTACCCGTACCCGCCTTAAGCGCGACTCGTCAGGTAAATTGCATTTTTACCGGGAATACCGCTTTGAATTCAGCAGTGATGGCAGTCAGCGTTATCATGGTGAAATGACGGTATACGGTAAATATGTGAGAGCTGTTATATTGGAACCGCACCGCATGACGGAAGATGTCCCTAGACTAAATATTCACTGAGAAGCTCAAAATGAACGAAAGACTGGAAAAACTGGAAAGCCGTATCGCTTTTCAGGACAGCACCATACAGGACCTGAGTGATATCGTAGCGTCTCAGCAGAAAGAGATTGAACGGTTGCTACTGGCCGTTTCAGGTTTGCAGGAACATGTCAGGAGTATCACCCCTTCTTTAGTAGCCGATCAGGCGGATGAAGTGCCGCCGCCACATTACTGAGAGCAACATGGTTATCAGGCCTATCAGCCAGGCTCAGGAACAACAGGTTAATGATGCGACGCAAGCCACCCTGCATCGGGTCAGTGATATTCATCAGACCCGTTTTCGTCCCATAGAAGTCAGGTTTGACCTGAAGGGCAGGGCATCTGGCATGTACCGGGTGCAGCGCCGAAAACGTGTTATTCGATATAACCCCTATCTGTTTGCAAAATATTTTGACCATAACCTGCAAACCACCGTACCGCATGAAGTAGCCCATTATATAACCGATATGCTGTTTGGCCTGCGTAATATCCAGCCACATGGCAAGCAGTGGCAGGCGGTGATGCTGTCACTGGGGGCCGATCCTGCCGTAACAGGCGATTATGACCTGACGGGCATTCCGGTTAGAAGACAACGTCGCTTTCACTACCAGTGTGCCTGTAGCGAGCATCAGGTCAGCACCGTGCGGCATAACCGGGTAATGCGGGGTGATATGAAGTATTTATGCAGGATGTGCCGTACCGAGATTTGTTATCAGGGTAGAGATGAGACGTGTTGAGTGACTATTTAATCAGAGACTCCTCAGCGTGTAAATTTACGCGACCGACTGCCCCTGTGAGAGTCTTTAGACACAGGTTTTTTTCGCGGCCGACTGGCAGCAGTCGCTGGCCGCTTCTCCGGGGTCACTTTTTTGCCGGTGCCGGCTGGCTGCCAGGACGGCACCAGATGACGCTTGCCATTACCAATCAGGTCAGTACGGCCCATACTCTTGAGGGCTTCGCGTAACAGTGGCCAGTTTTCAGGATCGTGATAACGCAGAAAGGCCTTGTGTAATCGGCGTTGCCTGGTTTTTTTAACGGAGTCCACGGTTTCGGATTTGTACGAAACTTTTTTGAGCGGATTCTTACCGGTGTGGTACATCGCTGATGCGATGGCCAGCGGTGTGGGTAAAAAAGCCTGTACCTGATCGGGTCTGAAGTGATTGCTCTTTAACCATAAGGCCAGGTTAAGCATGTCTTCGTCTGTGGTGCCGGGGTGGGCCGATATGAAGTACGGGATAAGATATTGTTCTTTTCCAGCTTCGGCTGAATATTGTTCGAACATCTCTTTAAATTTATTGTAGGAGCCTATACCTGGCTTCATCATCTTGTTCAGCGGGCCTTCTTCGGTATGCTCGGGTGCGATTTTCAGGTAACCGCCAACATGATGGGTAACCAGTTCCTTAACATATTCAGGTGAGCGTATGGCAAGATCATACCGTAGCCCGGACGCAATAAATATCTTTTTGATACCGGGTAGTTTTCTGGCGCGACGGTACAATTTTATTAGTGAACTATGGTCGGTGTTCAGGTTGGTGCATATGCCGGGAAAGACGCAGGACAGGCGTCTGCAGGCCGATTCAATTTTTTCGCTCTTACAGGTCAGGTTATACATATTGGCTGTAGGCCCACCCAGATCGGAAATATTACCGGTGAAACCCGGTGTGCTGTCACGAATGGCTTCTATCTCATGGATAACTGAATCTTCCGAGCGGCTTTGTATGATGCGGCCTTCATGCTCGGTGATCGAACAGAACGTACAGCCGCCAAAACATCCACGCATGATACTGATGGAATGCCTGATCATTTCAAACGCAGGTATGTTTGCGTTGTTGTAAACCGGGTGAGGTGTTCGTGTATAAGGCAGTTCAAATACCCTGTCCAGCTCCGGTGTAGTCAACGGCACAGGGGGAGGGTTAAGCCATAGCAGGCGTTTACCATGTTGCTGTATTAATGCGCGTGCATTCCCCGGGTTGGTCTCCAGATGAAATACGCGTGAAGCATGGGCGTACAATACCTTGTCTTCAACCACCTGATCGTAGGTAGGCAAACGCAATACGGTTTTAGTACGATCGAGTTTGGGTTTTGCGGGTTTGAAAAGTACCACAGTACCTGATTCAGTGTCAGATGCATCGTTACTGGTTTGTTTGTCGCAAGGTGGTTCGCTCTGGTACGGGTCAATGTGCTGCTCAATTCGACCGGGTTGATCAACATCTGATGAGTCGATAACAGTCCAGTCCTGTGGCACAAGTTGCGTCATGAAGGCCGTACCACGAATATCGCGGATGTCTTTAATATGGTTGCCTTTGGCCAGGCGATGGGCTATCTCTACAATAGCGCGTTCGGCGTTTCCATATACCAGCAGATCGGCTTTGGAGTCTGGCAGTACTGAACGCCGAACCTTCTCTGACCAGTAATCATAATGGGCAATGCGACGTAAGCTGGCTTCTATGCCACCTATGATGACAGGTACGCCTTTATAAGCTTCCCTGACGCGTTGTGCATAAACGACCACGGAGCGGTCAGGCCGTTTACCTGCCTGGCCATCCGCCGTGTAGGCATCATTGCTGCGGATGCGACGGTCCGAAGTATAACGGTTAACCATCGAATCCATATTGCCGGCGGTCACACCAAAAAACAGATTGGGCTTGCCCAGCTCCATAAACGCAGATTTATCGTGCCAGTCGGGCTGAGAAATGATCCCGACACGAAAGCCCTGGGACTCCAGCAGTCGCCCGATCATGGCCATGCCAAAGCTCGGGTGATCAACATAGGCGTCACCAGTCACCAGGATGATATCGCAATTGTCCCAGCCCAGGTCGTCCATCTCGGCTCGCGACATCGGCAGTACCGGGGCGGTGCCAAAGCGTTTCGCCCAGAACTGGCGATAGCTAAAAATGTTTTGGGCTGTTTGCATACTTACCACGTGAATGTGATGGGGCAGGGCTTCATCCCGGATAGGGATTTTCTGCCAGAGTGTCAGCCTATTATATATTATTTTACTCAGGTATTTGCCACTTATGGGCTTGCTGCAGGAATATCCCCGAGAGAGGTACTGCTGATATCAGTCAGTACCTGCCTCAGGTCTGTCACGCCTTCCGGGTTTATCAGGCGAATGCCCCCTGCATTTCAACGTTGAAGGTCTTCAGGACGGTATTAAATGCACGGTTATTCGCAGCCTGCGCAACCGCATCAAATATATCCCGGTCAGACCAGCCATGTTTACGTACGGCTTCCAGATCATCCTGGTTAATAGCCTTCGGTTGATCCAGAGACCTTAGTGCCAGCAGTAATAAAGGTATTTCATTTTCTTTTAACGGAGCAGCCTTCGGGTTAGAGCGCGCCGCACGAATTGCATCGTGGTCTATACCCATATTGAGCAGAAAACTTTCGTTCATATTGATACAGAAAGAGCATTCAGCCTGCCACGAAGCCAGGTAACGAATCATCGTCGTTAGCGCAGGCGGTATATTCGTCCCGCCATTAAAATACGAAATATTACCGACAAAGGCTTCCAGCAACGGTGGGCTGAAGCTGTACAGGCGCAAGCCATCAGGAACAAAGCCAATGTGTTCCTCAATTGCGGCCAGTACCCCGGCAACACGTTGTTCGTCTCCTGCTGGCACAACAGGGGTAATCAGTGCTTTTTCGATGTTTATGGTTTCATTATTCATGCTGGTTCTCCGTGAATTAACTGTACGTAAATATTAGCAGTAGACCGGTCGGTCTAGTTCTTGGTTAAAGTAAATCTGTGACTAAGTGTCCTCCTTGCAGTGCTTTGATTAAATAATGCGGATGTCAGCAATTGCGGGCAGCAATTGCTTTATTATTTCAGGGTCGTTTCGTGTTTTAGCCAGCAACACGATGCCTTCAAAGTAGGCAAGCATAGCCTCGGCGGTGGCTTCGGTATTAAATGGCTCAATGCATTCATCTTCCTGTGCCTGGACCAGGACTTGTTTAATGCCTGATTGAAGTTTGGTAAATATATGTTCTACCTTTTTTCTTATCGTCTCATCCTGAGTTGATAGTTCGGTTGCGATATTGCCAAAAGGGCAGCCCAGCACATGGCCTGTCTGCTTTTGAAGTTCTTTCTGAAATTCGTAGGCCATCTGTGCCATACGTTTGAGCCTGGCCAGTGGTGGAATGTCGTTCTTGAAGGCATTGTCGAGCAATTGCTCCTTCATATCGACAAAGTAGGTATCCAGCACGGCAAGCGTCAGCTCCTGCTTGCTGGGGTAAAAGTGATAGAAACTACCTTTTTTGACCTGGGCCCGATCGCAGATCAATGCAACGCCCACATCTGCGTAACTTCGAGAATGTATAAGCTCTCGCGCCGCATTCAATATTCTCTGTTGAGTCTGCATGGTAGAATTCATAGGCTTATAATAGTAGACCGGTCGGTCAAGTCAAGTAAATATTGTGATATTCTGGAAAAAAGCTTGGATTTTTATATGAAAAAGTATCAGCGAGGGGTGGTTACAATGTCGAGAATAACAGCATCCTCTGAAATGGGTGCAAACCATAATACAAACTGTAGAATTTAATTGTAATAATAAGTATTTATTTATAGTATGGATAATTTACGAGCTGTACAGAGGCATATAGTTACCTCATGAGGGTTACCCTTAGACAACTGGAAGTATTTGAGGCAGTCGCGCGTCTTGAAAGTTTTACCCGGGCAGCGGAATCACTGCATTTGAGTCAGCCTGGCGTTTCAATGCAAATCAAGCAGTTAGAAGAAAGAGTGGGTTTACCTTTATTTGAGCAAATGGGTAAAACTATCTTTCTGACCGATGCCGGTCGTGAAATCTACTCCTACAGTCAACGCATAGGTAATTTACTTGATGAGGCTGATACGGTCATCGAGGAGCTTAAGGGCGTGCAAAGTGGCCGCCTGTCTATTTCAGTGGCGACTACTGCCAGTCACTTTGCGACGCGCCTGTTGGCGGCCTTTTCAAAACGCTACGAAGGCATCACCATTAGCCTTGATATCACTAACCGTGAAAGTTTGTATCACCAACTGGAAAACAATCAGCCAGACTTGGTGATTATGGGGCAGCCGCCAGACAGTCTGGAGGTAGAATCGGTGACTTTTATGGAGAATCCACTGGTTATGATTGCGCCACCCGATCATTTGCTTGCATCGGAGCAGCGCTTGCAGCTGACGCGTTTTGGTGAAGAACATTTTGTAGTGCGGGAAGCCGGTTCCGGTACACGAAGTGCGATTGAACGATTTTTCAGGGAGCATGAGGTAAATTTTCATACCGGCATTGAAATGACCAGTAATGAAGCAATTAAACAGGCCGTAGAAGCAGGCCTGGGCTTAGGTATTGTGTCGATACATACGCTGGAGCTAGAGCTGGAAACCGGCCGTCTGGTGATTCTGGATGTAGAGGATTTTCCGATTATGCGTTACTGGCATATTGTGCAACGTAGTGGCAAACGGCTGTCACCGGTTGCGCATGCATTTAAGCAGTTTTTGCTGAATGAGGCGGAATAATCACCTGACTGAATTGCCCATCTTTATGCTGGTGTACCGAAATCGAAGTGATCAGTAGAATAACGAATAAACCAGACCAATTGCAGCGCAAGCGCCGATAACCGTAACAATACCCATCTTGTATCTAAACAGCGCAACAAATGCAGCAAGCCCTATCAACGCGGAAAACCATTCAAACCTTGCATCGAACCCCTGAGGCCACAGCACATGGTAGGCAAAGAAAGCCGCCAGGTTTAGCACAACACCCACCACGGCAGCGGTGATGCCGGTTAAAGGTGCAGTAAACTTAACATCACCTCGTGTTGCTTCTACTGCGGGTCCGCCCAGCAGGATAAACAGGAAAGATGGCAAGAAGGTGAACAAAGTGGCGATACTGGCGCCGGCTGCGCCAGCAAAGGGAAGCATGTCGGATCCAAACAGCTCCTTGGTCCAGCCGCCAACAAAGCCAACAAATGCAACAACCATAATTAGCGGCCCCGGTGTGGTTTCACCCAGTGCAAGGCCATCGATCATTTGAGGGCCGGTTAGCCATGCGAAGTGTTCGACACCGCCCTGGTAGACATACGGCAAGACGGCATAGGCACCACCAAAGGTAACCAGTGCGGCCTTGGTAAAAAACCAGCCCATTTGTGTGAGTGTACCTTCCCAACCATACGTCATTAACAGAGCGGCCATGACGGCGACCCAGATGAACAGACCCACAAAGATATACACGATGAACCGACCCCATTTGAATTGAGCATGTGTCGGCGCGGGCGTGTCATCATCAATAATCGCGGGGCCATATGAATTTCCTCCGTCCCCGTGATGTCCACCGGCTACAAATTTTTCGGGTGCGTAACGCGAACCAATATATCCAAGCAGGCCTGCAATCAGAACGATGTAAGGGAAGGGTACATCCAGAGCAAAAATGGCGATAAAGGCTAGCACAGCCATGGAGCGCAGCACATTATTCTTTAAGGCCCTGGAGCCAATACGGTAGGCTGCGAAAACAACTATGGCGGTCACAGCCGGCTTGATGCCGTATAAAATACCTTCCACTGCCTGTACATCACCGTATTCCAGATAGACCCAGGTCAGGCCGATTAGAATGAACAGGGATGGCAGAACAAATAAAACACCCGCAGCAATGCCTCCCCATACACCGTGCATTAACCAGCCGATGTAGGTTGCCAGTTGTTGTGCCTCTGGCCCCGGTAGCACCATTGTGTAGTTAAGCGCATGCAGAAAACGGTGTTCGGAAATCCACCGTCGTTTTTCAACCAGTTCCTGATGCATCATGCTGATCTGGCCTGCAGGGCCGCCAAAACTGATAAAGCCCAGCTTGAGCCAGTAAATAACAGCCTCAGGAAATGATACCGGTTCAGGCCGCTCGGCTACATTTTCTGTAATAGTAGACACTGGAAAGGATGACTCCTGTATTTATTATTCTGTTATTTTTATATGAGCGTTCATTATACCTTATTCAACATACGTCAGTATGTTTCTGTTATTTGATGGGATACACTCATCGAATACAAGACATGACCGGTTGTTGTTTTATTCCTTCATGTTACGAGACATGCGCGGAGCAATCATACTCTTTTTATGTTTGGTTACATTGACCTGTTCGGTCGAGCGGGTATTTTTTTCTGAAAATCGATTACAAAGCTTATCGTCACTCCATACCGCAATGACATTACCTGGGTTAGACTGAATATCAGCGTTATGTTCGGTCGATAATGTCGTGCTACTTGCGGCTACGATGTAGTAATCTGTTGCATGGGATGCGACAGGGGCACCCAGTATCAGGCTGCTTAATGTAATAACTATGCTGATTCTGTTCATTACGTTTCTCCACTCAAGCTTATTAATATAAATACGGTTGTCTGAAAGCTTTTTTCATAAACTAATAGCCGGATCATTTAACAATGATCCGGCTCATTAGAGTTTTTTGCTATCCAGTAATTTACGCTTAATAAATGTTAAGACTATGGAGAATGAACAATGAACTTGTGATTTAAATTACTTTATTCAGAGTGCAAAACATAGGGTATTCAGGAGCAACAACACCCGCCCCCAGGCTTGACCCCCTCTATCGATGCCGAAACAACGTAGTCCGTAACATTGTGATCCGGTGCCCAGTCACGAATAAAATCTTTTGATTCATCTTTAGGTTCGATTTTAATCTGTTCGAAACCTGCGTCTTTCATCATTTTGGCAAGATCACCTATCAGTGATGCATTACCCATGCAGCCTGCAATCAGAGCTGGGTCGTTACGCATAGCTTCGGGTAACTCAATGGTCGCGACAACATCGGATACGGCCAGACGACCGCCGGGCTTGAGTATTCTGAATGTATCATTGAACACCTGTTGTTTATTGGGTGACAGATTGATTACGCAGTTTGAAATAATCACATCGGCGGTGTCGTTCGCAACAGGCAGGTATTCG
>DRJJ01000184.1 GCA_011052255.1 Gammaproteobacteria bacterium
GAGCAAGGTGTATGTCGATGTGGGTGCACGCGTACAAAAAAATGACCTGCTGCTGGAGCTGGATGACCGGCCATACCGGTTCCGGGTAACACAGGCACGTAAGCGCACAACGGCTGCACAGGCTGACCTGGGAGAGGCAAAGCGGGAAAAACAGCGTGCAGTAGAACTGTTTGACCGCACTGTGTTGTCGATACGTGATCAGGATCTGGTTGAGATAGCGCTGGCCAAAACCCGGGCCGAACTGGCAGCTGCCAGCAGCGAACTGAGGCAGGCGGAACTGGATCTGGAATACAGCCGCATTCGTGCACCGTACGCGGGTGTGATAGTGGGTCGCTATGTGTCGGCCGGGGAAACAGTGGTTCAGTCTCAAGTAGTGCAGCCCATGCTGAAGATTGTGCGTAGTGGTTCGATGGCGGCCGTTGCACTGGTTAGCGAGCAGAACGCTGCCAGGTTGTCACTGGGTGTTGCGTTGCAGGTGGGTGTAAATGGTCGGCAGTATAGCGGCAGGATTACTCAGTTGGGATACGAGCTGCAAAGCCAGGAGGCGGTCAACGGCTATCAAATCAAAGTGGTATTTGATCTGCCCGATGCTGTGCAATTACGCCAGGGGCAACGGGCGAGCATTATCTTGCGATGAAGGTCTGTCGCCTGTGCGTGGTGAGTGGGCGCGTACAGGGCGTCTTTTTTCGCGCAAGTGCCAGGGCCGAGGCCGGGCGTCTGGGGGTGCAGGGCTGGGTACGTAATGAGACTGATGGAACCGTGAGGCTGCTGGTATGCGGTGACAGTGAAGTTGTCGACCAGCTATGTAGCTGGTTAAACACCGGGCCTGCGACTGCGCGTGTGACCGGTGTCAGTTGTGAAAGCCGGCCTTATGATGAGTCGCTAAGCGGTTTCCGTATTGTCTGAGTCCCGGACCGGCACCGCCAGGGCCGGGACAAATCGGAGTTAAACCTGAAAACTTCAGTTGGATCAAGAATGTCCATGCACACCAATACTTACGTGCCTTTTTTGTGCCTGACTGAGGTTCTGAGGCTAACCGCAGCCATCATCCGACAGGGTTTGTGCGTCGACATATTTTGCTGATGCATGCTCCTGTTTCTGTTTCTGTTTCTGTTCCTGCTGATCGTCGTCAGCCGCAAAGGCAGCACTGGAACCGAGCATGGTCAGTATGTAAAAAATCGCAATTAATGACTTTTTCATAATTTCTTTACCTCATTATCTGTTACTAAACAGGTAGTCCCGAAAATTATTGGTCTGTATACACAATATCGGCTGTATACGGTAAAACCTTTAATTTTATAAGAGTATAGGAAGGGAAATGGAAATATTAATAATATCCCATATAATACAGTTAGTTATAATGTTGTTTCAGCGAAAAGCAGAGGGCGACCAGCAAATAATCTATTCTGAAAGTGGCTTATTGCGTAGTTCCAGACCCGTTGGACTGGCATAAAGCAGGCTGCCCTGATCATACCAGTCTCCCAGTACGTAACGCTGCGCGCTGTGCTGATCTATGGTCAAATCGTGGATGGCCGGGCGGTGCGTATGACCGTGTATCAAGCGCTGAACCTGGTTGCGCCTGAACGCCTGTTCTACTGCCTGATCATTCACGTCAGTAATGTCGTTAGCCTTGAGCTGCATGGCTTGCTGGCTCTGTTGGCGTATATCGGTAGCCATTTTGCGGCGCTCGGACAGTGGCATGGCCATAAAGGCCTTCTGGTTGGCCGGATTTCTGACCATCTCACGGAATTTCATGTACTCATGGTCATCGGTACACAGACTGTCACCGTGCATCACCAGTGTCGGGGTGCCATACAGGTCAATGACGGTTTCCTCTGCCAGACACTGTACACCGGCCTTGTTTTCAAACCCTGTGCCCAGCAAAAAATCACGATTGCCATGGATGAAAAAAACCGGCGTACCCGCTGCCGTGATGCTGGCAAGCACATCCTGTATCTCCAGGTTAAGCGGGTCATCGTCATCGTCACCATACCAGAACTCAAACAGATCACCGAGGATGTACACGGCATCGGCCCGAACAGCATCCTGTTCTGCAAATTGCCTGAACAGGTCGTTTATTCCCGGCCTGGATTGATGCAAATGCAGGTCTGAGATAAACAGGGTATGTGGGTCTTGTGAGCTCAAATGGTGATTATCTGTTCGGATTACTCTTTAACCGTGACCGAATCGATGATTACATCGTTAACAGGAACGTCCTGATGGCCGCCGCTGCTGCCAGTACGTACCTGCTCTATCGCTTCAACTACACCTTCACCTGCGATAACCTTGCCAAATACGGCATAACCCCAGCCCTGCGAGGTGGGTGAAGTAAAGTTCAGGAAGTCGTTATCTTTACCATTAATGAAAAACTGAGAGCTGGCTGAATGCGGATCGGGTGTACGTGCCATCGCAATGGTGTACTTGTCATTTTTCAGGCCGTTATCGGCTTCATTCTTGATGTTGGCACGCGTTTCTTTTTGAGTCATACCGGGTTCAAAACCACCGCCCTGAATCATGAAGCCCGGGATAACGCGGTGAAAGATGGTGCCATTGTAGAAACCGTCATTAGCATACTGAATAAAGTTGGCAACGGTTTCCGGGGCCTTCTCGGCGTCCAGTTCCAGGGTAATGGTACCGAGGCTGGTTTTTATTTCAACGGTCATGTGTTTAGCTCCTTTAGCAGGGTCAGTGTTCGTGTTTCCGGCCATCGTCGGGCTGGTTATGAGTGCCGCCAGTATCAGGGCAATGCTTGCAATGCGCATGGTGCATCTCCGTGTATCGTTAGTTTGTGCCGTACCCTCCCGGTTGTTAGCGGGGAATCTCTATGCGGTACGGGGCGATCCGTTCAACAGCGTGCCATCATAAACGCTTTGGGCCCGATGCTCAAAACTTCCTTGGCTTTGAGGCGATCACCGCTTTCTGTTACCATGGGTGTGTTATGACA
>DRJJ01000185.1 GCA_011052255.1 Gammaproteobacteria bacterium
AGTCACTTTGATCAGGCTATCCAGTGGTACACACAGGTGCAGACCGGTGAGCGTGGTCTGGACGCACAGTTTCGTGTAGCCAGCTTGCTGGGCCGCAAGGGTGATGTTGAGGCCGCACGTCGTTTTTTGTACGAACTACAGAAGCAGAATCCGGAACTGAGCTTACAGACTTACCTGGCCGAAATCGAAATCCTGAATACGGCTGGGCGTTATGCTGATGCGATGACCGTGGCCACAGCGGCTCTAGAGAAGAAACCGAAACAGGTGGATTTGTTGTACGCCCGTTCCCTGGTAGCAGAAAAAACGGGTGACATGAAAACAGCCGAGGCCGATCTGCGTAGTATACTCAATATCGAACCGGAAAATGCCCACGCACTGAATGCATTGGGTTATATGTTGTCAAACCACACCCAGCGCTATCAGGAAGCGCTGGATTATATTGAACGGGCGTTGAAGCTTCTTCCCGATGAGCCGGCAGTGATCGACAGCATAGGCTGGATCAACTACCGTATGGGTAACTTGCCGCAGGCCGAGCAATATCTACGCCGCGCCTATGTGCTTAACAAGGATGCAGAAATAGCGTCACATCTGGCAGAGATACTGTGGGCTCAGGGTAAAAAGGAAGAAGCGCGGGCGTTGCTGAAAGAGGCTGCCAAACGCGATCCGGATAGCCCCTACCTGAAAGAGATGCATGATCGATTGAAGCAGTGATGCGACGCCCCAGAGTCTGGCTGGCATGTGGTGGATTGACCTTATCACTGCTGCTTGGTGCCTGTACCCCTCCACCCAAACCACAGACTGTGCCTGCATTAAGCTGGCAACAGCGGCAGGCGCGTCTGCAGTTACTCAACAAGTGGACTTTTTCAGGCCGGCTGGCCGTCAGTGTTAAGGACGAAGGCTGGCAGGCCTCTCTCGACTGGCGGCAGGATCACCGGCATTATTTATTACGTATTCTGGCACCGCTGGGCATGGGTGGAGTAGAGCTCAGAGGTGACGTCAATGGGGTAATCTTAACCTTCGATGGTGATCAGCCACCGTTGCACGCTGAACGGGCTGAAAACCTGCTTCAGGCCATGTATGGCTGGAGTATCCCGGTTGATCAACTACGTTACTGGCTGGTGGGTGTGCCTGCCCCGGGAACGCAGGCCAGCGTACAGTTAGACATGGCCAACCGCTTGCTGGAGATGAAGGTGGGCCCATGGCAGGTTAGCTACCAGCGCTATGGTCATTATAGCGGCTATGAGTTACCGGAAAAACTGACCATAAAGCGCCCCGGTTACCGCTTGCGCCTGGTCATCAGTGAATGGCAGATCTAGAGAATCATCGTTGGCCGGCAGTGGCCAAGATCAATCGCTTTCTGCATATAGTGGGACGGCGTGAGGATGGTTATCATGAATTACAGACCGTTTTCCAGTTTATTGATCTGGCTGATGAATTAAATATTCGCTTGCGCCAGGACGATCGTATTGACCTGCATGGTCATACCGGCTCATGGCCAGTTGAACAGGATCTGGTGTTCAGGGCGGCCAGGTTGTTACAGCAGCAGTGCCACTACCCCGGTGGAGCCGATATACATATTCACAAACAGATACCGGCGGGCGGCGGCCTGGGTGGCGGCAGTTCTGATGCGGCTACTACGCTGGTGGCACTGAATCGGTTATGGGGCCTGGGTCTGTCTGCGCAAGCCTTGTCCGGGATCGGACGCAACCTGGGTGCTGATGTGCCTGTTTTTGTGCAAGGGCAGGCCGCCTGGGCAGAGGGCGCAGGTGAGAAGCTGACGCCACTGGAGCTGGATTGCCCCTGGTGTTTACTGGTCATGCCGGATGTTCATATGTCCACAGCCGAAATTTTTTCAGCAGTAGAATTGACACGTAACACGGCGCCGATCAAAATAGCCGACTTCGAGCAGGGTGGTTGTTACGAATTCGGACACAATGATTGCGAATCTGTTGTCATCCAGCGCAGCCCCGAGATTGCTCGCGTATTGAATGTTTTGCGTGAATTGACGCAAAACACCGATGCCGCACAGTCCGTGAAAATGTCTGGAACCGGCTCCAGTGTGTTTGCACTGTTTAATGATCGTGCAAGCGCCTGTACAATACAGGACAGCTTGCCAGAAGGCTGGCGCTCGCGTGTGATCAAAACGCTCAATCGATCACCTTTGCTGGAGCGTTTGCAACGGGAAAGTTAGCAGTACCTGAATCCATGGATTCAGGAAAAAAATTATTGGGATGTCGCCAAGTGGTAAGGCACGGGGTTTTGATCTCCGCATTCCCAGGTTCGAATCCTGGCATCCCAACCATATTATAAAAAGCAGTCTCGAAAGTCATAAAAACTGAGGACAGCCGCGTGGTAACAAGCAGAGATGACGGTGACAACAGCCAGATGGTGGTTTTTACCGGTAACGCCAATCCGCAACTGGCCCGTGATATAGCAAATCATCTGCATATGCATCTGGGTCGTGCCGTGGTTGAGAAGTTCAGCGATGGTGAGACCATGGTCGAAATCATGGAAAATGTGCGCGGTAAAGACGTCTTTATCGTCCAGCCCACTTGCCAGCCAACCAACGACAACCTGATTGAGTTGCTGGTCATGGTTGATGCGCTACGCCGCGCTTCTGCCAAGCGTATTACCACCGTAATACCTTATTTTGGTTATGCCCGCCAGGATCGTCGGCCGCGTTCTGCGCGCGTACCGATTACAGCCAAGGTGGTTGCTACTATGATTGGTACCGTTGGCGCCGATGCTGTACTGACGGTCGATTTGCATGCCGACCAGATACAGGGTTATTTTGGTATCCCGGTTGATAACGTGTACGCCTCACCGATTCTGCTGGGCGATATCTGGCGCCAGAAATATGAAAACCTGATGGTGGTCTCACCCGATGTGGGTGGTGTGGTCAGAGCGCGGGCATTGGCCAAGCGCCTCGATGATGCCGATCTGGCGATTATCGACAAACGTCGTCCAAGGCCCAACGAAGCCAAGGTGATGAACATCATCGGTGATGTGCAGGGCCGCAGCTGTGTACTGATTGATGACCTGGTCGATACCGCTGGCACCCTGTGTCAGGCAGCTAAAGCACTGAAGGAAAGGGGAGCCCTGAAAGTGGCGGCCTATATTACCCACCCGGTGTTATCCGGTGTAGCGATTGACAATATCAACAACTCTGAACTGGATGAACTGGTAGTGACCGACACTATCCCTCTCAAGCAGCCAGCACGCGACTGCGCGAAGATACGCCAGTTGAGTGTGGCCGAAATGCTGGCCGAAACCATGCGCCGTATTCATAATGAAGAGTCTGTCAGTGAGCTTTATATGGACTGATATGGCCTTCGAGGCCTGATTTACCCTGCTGGCGGGGCCAAATCCTGCATATCCGCCTTCTACCCCCTTGTACTTTCTGATATAATCGCCCGTCGATTTGTGGTGGTCTTCTGGTCGCGGGGACCGCCAATACAACTGGAGAATAGAAATGAGTGAAAATTTTGAAATTAACGCTGAACTGCGTTCAGATTCAGGAAAAGGTGCGAGCCGCCGCCTGCGTCATGAAGGCAGATTTCCTGCCATCGTATACGGTGGAGGAGGAGATCCGGTATCACTGACACTGGATCAGAACGAAATGGGCCTGCATCTGCAGCACGAAGCCTTTTATTCGCACCTGCTGACCCTGAAGATTGGTAGCAAAAAACAAAAGGCGATTATGCGTGATATTCAGCGTCATCCGGCCAAAGACCAGATCATGCATATCGATTTCCTGCGCGTCAGTGCATCAGAGACCATCAGCATGCATATACCACTGCATTTCCTCAATGAAGACATAGCCATAGGTGTCAAACAGCAGGGCGGCGTTGTCTCTCACTTGATGAGCGATGTAGAGGTTTCCTGTAAAGCCAGTAATCTGCCAGAATATATTGAAGTTGATCTGACTGATCTGGAAGCCGGTAGTGCGATCCATATGTCTGAAATCAAGATGCCATCAGGTATCACACTGGCAGGGCTGGCACATGGTGACCAGGCCGTGGTTAATATCCATATGCCACGTGGTATATCTGAGGAAGCTGAGGATGATGCTGCTCCTGAAGAAGGTGGTGAAGAAGCCGCCAGTGAGGGCGAAGGCTCAGAATCCTGAGTCTGCTGACTGTTGATTGGTAGTCGTGTCTTGGAAGACAAGGATATACCCGTCCAGCTGATCGCCGGCCTCGGTAACCCCGGGGCCGAGTATGCTGAAACACGGCATAACGCCGGCTTCTGGTATGCTGACGAACTGGCCTCTGCCTGGCAGGGCCAGTTTCGTAGCGAGCAGAAATTCCAGGGCGATGTGTGCAAGCTGGTGATCAACGGGCAGGATGTCTGGTTGATAAAACCGATGACCTGGATGAATCGCAGTGGTCAGGCCGTGGCCGCTCTTGCCCGATATTACAAAATCCCATCTGAAGCCGTACTGGTGGTTCACGACGAACTGGATTTGCCGCCCGGTACAGCCCGACTGAAACGCGGTGGCGGGCATGGTGGACACAATGGCCTGCGCGACATGATTCAGCATCTGGGTAAAGACTTTGCACGCATGCGTGTAGGCATCGGACACCCCGGTCATAAAGACCAGGTTCATGATTACGTGCTCGGGCGACCTTCTCGTGCCGACCATCAGCAAATAGAAGATGCGATCTGGCAGGCGACTAAAATACTACCCAAATTACTGGAACATGGCATCGAGAAGGCCATGAACGACTTACATACAAAGTGAAGGCCGTCATTGCGAGAACGTAGGTCGGGTTAGCGTAGCGTAACCCGACCTACAGTGCTTTATTACATATATAAAAAGTGTCGATGACACTACGCTAAACAGGACCTGAACCATGGCCATAAAATGCGGCATCGTCGGCTTACCCAACGTGGGTAAATCCACCCTGTTTAATGCCCTGACCGAGGCTGGTATTCAGGCCGAGAATTACCCCTTCTGTACCATTGATCCGAACATCGGTGTGGTGCCGGTGCCCGACAAGCGTCAGGACAAGCTGGCCGAGATCGTCAAACCGGAACGGGTATTACCCTCAGCGATGGAGTTTGTTGATATCGCCGGGCTGGTAGCCGGTGCATCGAAAGGCGAAGGTCTGGGCAACAAGTTTCTGAGCAATATTCGTGAAACCGATGCAGTGGCCCAGGTGGTGCGTTGTTTTGAAAACGACGACGTGATCCATGTAGCCAACAAGATCGACCCGGCGGCTGACATCGAAGTGATTGCCACAGAGCTGTGCCTGGCTGATCTCGAGACGGTTGATAAAAATCTGCACAAGGCCGAAAAAGTGGCCCGCACCGGTGACAAGGACATGATCAAAAGACGTGATCTGTTGCTGGTGGTCAAAGAGCAGCTCGATCAGGTGAAACCAGTGCGTACATTAGATCTGGATGAAGATCAGCAGTTAATGCTGTACGACCTGCACCTGCTCACCATCAAGCCCACCATGTATATCGCCAATGTTGCTGAAGATGGCTTTGAAAACAATCCCCATCTGGATGTAGTCAGCCAGATAGCCGAGGCAGAGGGTGCGGAGGTGGTCGCGATATGCGCCTCGATAGAGTCCGAAATTGCCGAACTGGATAATGAAGACAAGGCTGACTTCCTGGCTGAACTAGGGCAAGAGGAAGCGGGTCTGGACAGGGTAATCCATGCCGCCTACAAACTACTTGGCCTGCAGACCTACTTTACCGCCGGGGTACAGGAAGTGCGTGCCTGGGCAGTCAAAATCGGCGCCACCGCACCGCAGGCAGCTGGCGTGATCCATACCGATTTTGAAAAAGGCTTTATCCGCGCCGAAGTGATCGCGTATGAGCATTTTGTCGAATTTAACGGTGAGGCAGGCGCCAAGGATGCCGGAAAATGGCGACTGGAAGGCAAGGAGTACATTGTCCAGGATGGCGACGTGATGCATTTCCGTTTTAACGTTTAGGATTGCGTAAAAACCGTTCTAAAACCGGTTTTATATTGACTTTTTGACCGTAAAAACGCAAAATGCCCCGCTCGATCAGGCAAGCAGTCTGACCGGGCAAGACCCGAATATGGCTATGTAGCTCAGCTGGTTAGAGCGCGGCATTCATAATGCTGAGGTCGGTGGTTCAAGTCCACCCATAGCCACCATCTTTTCTGTTATACCCTAAGAGGAGCTCCCTCTGTTTTTGATGTAATCCCATGGTTATGGCGACGTTATTTGCTTGTCTTGATTAAGGTCAATGCAATTTCACCTATATAAAGTATATGTATACATATAGTAATGAATTATTACGCAGCTCATGACAAGTAAAGGTAATTCAGCACTCGGCATGGGGTGGAGTTAAAGCATAAAGGGTAACGTTCACCTTCCCTCATGAATCAAGTTGGGTTTAACAACAAGAACAAGGGGTTAGCCATGTTAAAAATAAAAAGATACAGAACAGTTACTCTTCTGGTTTTTCTTGCAACCCTTGTGGTGGGCTGCAATAGTGACTCCAGTGTGGGGGCACCCGCTCCAGGCTCCCCACCTGTTGCCAATGCCGGGCCAGACCAGAATGTTGCCACCGGCTCGTCGGTCACCCTGGCAGGTGGCGGTAGTACTGATGCAGACGGCAATCCATTAACCTACAGCTGGTCGTTTACATCCAGACCGGCAGGCAGCACAGCAGCCCTGTCTTCTACAACGGCCGTCAACCCAACGTTCACGGCCGATGTTGACGGCGCCTATGTGATAAGCCTGGTTGTTAACGACGGTACAGTGGACAGTGCGGCGGACAGTGTAACGGTTACCGCATCAACCTCGGCCGGCGCTCCACTGGCAGCGGCAACGCCAGCGTTGGCATTTACCTCAGTCAAAATCTTTCAATTCACCTGGACGGATGTGAGCGACGCAACGTTTTATCAGTTGCTGGAAAATCCGGACGGGGTTTCCGGTTTCACCCAGGTGGGCAGCGATATTACCCAGGGCGTGCAAAGCGTTGACCATGTAGTGCCTTTATACGCACGGGTCAATGCCAGTTATATTCTGCGAAGTTGCAATGGATCGGGTTGCATCGATTCGGCTGCTGTTCTGGTTAGCGGCACGCTGGTGGGCAGTATCGGTTATGTCAAGGCGAGTAATAGCGGAGGGGGTGACAAGTTCGGCTACTCCGTAAGCCTGGCCGCGGATGGCAATACCCTGGCGGTGGGGGCAAACAACGAGGACAGCAACGCCACCGGCATCAATGGCGATCAGGCCGACAACACGGCAACCAAGTCCGGTGCGGTGTACGTATTCAGCCGTAGTGGCACGACATGGACCCAGCAGGCCTATCTCAAGGCCAGCAATACTGAAGCAAATGACAGGTTCGGCGGTGTCGTGAGCCTGGCCGCGGATGGCAACACCCTGGCAGTAGGGGCGTTGCGCGAGGCCAGCAGCGCCACTGGTATTAATGGCGATCAGGCCGACAACCTGGCATCTGAGTCCGGTGCGGTGTATGTGTTCAGCCGCAGCGGCACGACCTGGAGCCAGCAGGCCTATGTCAAGGCCAGCAATACCGAAGCGAATGATCGGTTCAGCTGGACCGTGAGCCTGGCCGCAGATGGCAACACCCTCGCGGTGGGTGCATATGCTGAGGACAGCAGCGCCACCGGCATTGATGGCGATCAGACTAATAACCTGGCATCTTCCTCCGGTGTGGTGTATGTGTTCAGCCGCAGCGGCGCAGCGTGGAGCCAGCAGGCCTATGTCAAGGCCAGCAATACCGGATTAGGTGATCAGTTCGGCGTGTCCGTGAGCCTGGCCGCGGATGGCAACACCCTGGCGGTAGGGGCTACTGGAGAGGCCAGCAACGCCACCGGCATTAATGGCGATCAGGCCAACAACACGGCATCTTCCTCCGGTGCGGTGTACGTGTTCAGCCGCAGCGGCGCAGCGTGGAGCCAGCAGGCCTATGTCAAGGCTAGCAATACCGGAGGGGGTGATGTGTTTGGCGCGTCCGTGAACCTGGCCGCGGATGGTAGCACCCTGGCGGTGGGTGCAGCTTCTGAGGCCAGCAGCGACACCGGTATCAATGGCGACCAGGCCGATAACTCGGCATCCGATTCCGGCGCGGTGTATGTGTTCAGCCGCAGCGGCGCAGCGTGGAGCCAGCAGGCCTATGTTAAGGCCAGCAATACCGGAGGGGGTGATGTGTTCGGCAGGATCGTGAGCCTGGCCGCGGATGGCAATACCCTCGCGGTGGGGGCCTCTAGTGAGGCTAGCAGCGCCACCGGCATTAATGGCAATCAGGTTGATGACTCGGTATCTTTCTCCGGTGCGGTGTACGTATTCAGCCGCAGCGGCACGACATGGAGCCAGCAGGCCTATGTCAAGGCCGGCAATACTGGAGGGCTTGACGGGTTCGGCTGGACCCTGAACCTGACCGCAGATGGCAATACCCTGGCGGTGGGGGCAGCTTTTGAGTCCAGCAACGCCACCGGTATCAATGGCAATCAGGCCGACAACTCGGCATCTGGGTCCGGTGCGGTGTATCTGTACTGAGCCCGGAACAGAAGGCTGGCGAATTCAGGTTGCAAGTGTATTATTGGGGGTCAGTATAAAAACTATTCAATCGGTTTTTATACTGGCCTCCCATATTATGGTTCAGCCACTTCGGCTATCCCCTTTCTCTCATTATTGTGTAAATCAACTCAGAACTATTCATAAGATGCTATAGGCCAGCCAGGTTTATTGATCTGAAGCGAAAGCACGAGAATTGTTTCGAGC
>DRJJ01000186.1 GCA_011052255.1 Gammaproteobacteria bacterium
CAGAAACCGTTGAACGTAATGATTTATGGCATGCGCTGACACCACAGATATTTCGTCTGGATGAACTGCAGCGGGCGCTGTCAACGGCACTGGCTGAGGGTCAGCAAGTGACCGACGAGGCCTCGGCGATGGAACATGCCGGCTATCAGCCACTACTGGTTGAAGGGCATCATGACAATATTAAAATCACTCATCCTGATGATCTGGCACTGGCTGAATACTATCTCGACAATCAGGGCAAATAGAGACCAACTATGAGAATCGGACACGGTTATGATGTACATGCCTTTGATCTGGAAACAGCTGGCTCAGATGGACTGGTCCTGGGTGGCGTCAAGATAGCTCACCCGCACAGTTTGAAGGCGCATTCAGACGGTGACGTGGTGATCCATGCACTGGTTGATGCGTTACTGGGTGCAGCAGGCCTGGGTGACATCGGCCAACTGTTTCCGGATAACGATCCCGCCTATCGGAACATGGATAGCAGGTTCTTCCTGCAAGAAACCGTGCAACGGCTTCAGGGCAAGTTCATGCAAGCGCATAATATCGATATCACGATTATCGCTGAGACGCCTCGTATGGCTGAACACATTGATGCCATGCGCCAGGTACTGGCCACTGACCTGGGCATAGACAGTAGCCAGGTCAACGTCAAAGCGACCACTACAGAAAAACTGGGCTGCATCGGCCGTGGTGAAGGCATTGCCGTGCATGCAGTGGTATTGCTGGATGAAAATGGCTGACAGGGAACGACCGGGTACGAATGGTTCTGATGCGATAGCAAACCTGTTTTCTGACCCCTACCGGTATCAGCATGCGTGGGCCTTTGGTGGCCCGGTTATTCAGGCCCGGTTTCGACAGCAGCCACAAGATTTTCAGGTACGCGAGGAACTCTCTTTCTCATTAACCGGTGAGGGTGAGCACGCCTGCGTGTTAATACAAAAGACCGCTGCGAATACGGAATGGGTGGCACGACAACTGGCACAGTTCGCGGGTGTATCGGCGCGCCATGTCAGCTATGCCGGGCTGAAAGATCGGCATGCCGTCACCGAGCAATGGTTCAGTATCCATCTCCCCAAACGTCAGGCGCCAGTCTGGGAAGATTTTGCAGTTGAAGGTTGCCAGATACTGGAAACCACCTGGAACAACAAAAAGCTGCGCCGTGGTGCATTACGCTGTAATCACTTTCGCATCGTGCTACGAGATTGCGAGGGCGAGATGGATCAGGTAGCCGGGCGACTGGATGCAATACGTGCATCAGGCTTCCCCAATTACTTTGCTGAACAGCGTTTTGGTCATCACGGCAATAATCTGGCAGAAGCCGACAAATTGTTTGCATCCGGCAAACGTTTGCGTCCATCCCACAAACGAGGGCTATGGTTGTCAGCGGCACGCAGCTGGTTGTTTAACCGGGTACTTGATAAACGCATACAGCTGAATAACTGGCAGCTGGTCATGAGCGGTGATGTGGCGGTGCTGCAAGGGACGCACAGCATGTTTGTTGCTGCAGATGAGCCTGATTTGCAAAGTCGTTCAGAGCGGTTAGATATCCATCCCAGTGCACCGTTATGGGGTGCTGGCGAAAACCGGGCGCTAGGTGTTCCGGCACAAATCGAGCAACAGGTGCTGGAACCGTTTCAGGACTGGTGTAACGGGCTGGAGGCTTATAAAACCCGTATGGACAGGCGTGCACTGCGTTGTGTGGCGCAGGATCTGGAGCTTGAGGCCGCCGATGACTCAACACTGGTTTTGCATTTTTCACTTCCGCCCGGTAGTTATGCGACGGCACTATTGCGTGAAATTACTTTTCTTGGTACCTGAGGTATGTAGCGCAATGACAGCAACTGCAAATGAATCAGGATTTCTTCAACAACACATAAACCGCCCCGGTACCGCCATCGGCAGGTGTTGCCGAGCAAAAGGCCAGTACCTCATGCCGTTGCGGCAGCCATTTATTCACGCTGTTCTTGAGCACCGGCCCCCGGTGTGCGGAACCCAGCCCCTTGCCATGAATAATGCGTACCGCGCGGCTGTTGTGCTGCTGGCATTCACTCAAAAACTGAGCAAGCGCCTCGCGTGCCTGATTGACGGTCAAACCATGCAAATCCAGCTCGGCATCAATACGGTAACGCCCCTGGCGTAGTTTCTTCATCACCTTGTGCTGAATACCAGCGCGTTTGAATAACAGGTATTCGCCATGCTCAACATCCTGTGCCTCGATGTCGTCTGACATCATGTCGGTAATGACCTGTTGCTCATCGGCCAGTGTCTGACGTGCGACAGGCCACGGTTTTTTTACCGAGTGAGTGACCCGGTCATGTTTCAGTCGCTGCACGTCTTGCATCTGCTGCCGGAACAGCGTCTGGTCTTCGTCATCCTTAGGCGGGGGCTTGCTCATGCAGGCCATACTATCAATGTTTGGCCTGCTTTTCCTGCCGGCAGAGAAAACGCGACCGGCGTCGCGGTAACGTGTAGAATCCAGATTATTCCTGCTTTCTTTAGAATCTTGTATCTATGCGAATATTAATAAGTAACGATGACGGCTTTCTGGCCCCGGGTATCCAGGCGCTGTCCGATGCGCTGTCACAGATAGCTGAAATCACCGTGGTCGCACCGGAGCGCGACCGTAGCGGAGCCAGTAATTCACTGACACTGGACAGCCCGATACGCGCGCGTAAGGCCGACAATGGCTACATTCGGGTTGATGGTACGCCAACCGATTGCGTCCATCTGGCTATTACCGGACTGCTGGAGCACGAGCCGGACATGGTGGTTTCCGGTATTAATGCCGGCGCCAATCTGGGTGATGACGTGCTTTACTCCGGCACGGTTGCCGCTGCGATGGAAGGGCGTTTTCTGGGATTGCCCGCCATCGCCGTGTCACTGGTCAGCCAGGGCGAGGCCTTGCACTATGATACGGCGGCCCGGGTCACGGTCGAGCTGGTACTGCGTTTACGCAACCATGCCTTGCCAGCGGATACGATCCTGAACGTTAATGTACCGGATTTACCTTACGAGCAACTGACAGGTCATATTTCTACTCGACTTGGGCACAGACATAAATCCGAACCCGTGATAGCCAGTGAAGACCCGCGCGGCCGGCCTATTTACTGGGTAGGTCCTGCCGGGGCCGAGCAGGATGCCGGGCCAGGAACCGATTTCCACACCGTACGTAGTGGTGCCGTATCGATTACGCCTATCAGCGTAGACCTGACCCACTACGAATCCATTGATACCGTAGCACGCTGGCTGGAGGCATAGCGGGTCTATGAAAGAGAACCAGATTCGCGGTATTGGTATGACCTCCGAACGTACACGCGGACGCTTGATACAGCGACTGCGTGATATGGGCATAAAGAATGAACAGGTGCTGGCGACGATATTGAACACCCCCAGACACCTGTTTGTTGATGAGGCGCTGGCCAGCCGTGCCTATGAAGACACCGCCTTGCCGATCGGGCAGGGACAGACCATCTCCCAGCCCTACATAGTTGCGCGTATGACGGAGTTGTTACTACAGGGTGAGCATTTACAGCATGTACTGGAGGTTGGCACAGGTTGTGGCTATCAAACCACGATACTCTCCCATCTGGTTGACAAGGTTTATACGGTAGAACGGCTCGAGCAACTCCTGCAACAGGCCGGCAGACGCTTTCATCAACTGCGTTTGCGCAATATCCGCACGCAACACAGTGATGGTGGCTGGGGCTGGGAGGCGCATGCTCCCTATGATGGCATTATCGTCACCGCCGCCCCGACAGATATTCCTGAGCCTTTGTTACAGCAACTCGCACCCGGAGCGCGGCTGGTTATCCCGGTGGGTGCAGATCGGCAGCAAAGTCTGGCTGTTATTACCCGAACGCCTGAAGGTTTCGAGCAGGTTAATCACGAAGCAGTCACTTTTGTACCCCTGGTTAGAGGCCGAGCCTGATGTCCTTGTTTGCAGGCCTTTATGATCGTACCCTGAAATGGTCTCAACATCGTCGAGCACCAGGCATACTGGCGGGCCTGAGTTTTGCCGAGAGCTCTTTTTTCCCGATACCGCCGGACGTGATGCTGATCCCGATGTCACTGACACAACCAAAGCGGGCATGGTATTTTGCCAGTCTTACCACGATAGCATCGGTACTGGGTGGCATACTGGGTTACCTGATAGGCATGTTTGCGTTTGATCTGATTCAGCCTGCGCTCGAGCAGATAGGTTATATGAACAAGATACAGGTGGTGCAGACATGGTTTGAAGAATGGGGCTTCTGGACGGTTTTTATTGCCGGCTTTACACCCATACCGTATAAACTTTTTACCATTACAGCAGGTTTTAGCGCGATGGCAATCGTACCGTTCGCGATTGCATCTTTTATTGGTCGTGGGGCACGTTTTTTTCTGGTAGCCGGGTTGATGGTCTGGGGTGGCGAACGCATGGAACATATGATTCGTCGATACGTTGACAGAATAAGCTGGGTTATCATCCTTTTAGTAGCAGTGTATTTTATCCTGCGTAAGGTTCTATGATAAAACGCCTGTTAGCGTCTATTCTGCTTGCCCTGTTGCTGGCGGCCTGTAGTGGTCAGCATCAAAAACTACCTGTCATTGAACGCAGTCACCAGAAATCGCATGCAGATCACAAGTGGTATAAAGTCCGCAAGGGCGATACGCTTTACTCCATTGCCTGGACGCATAGCCTGCATTACAGAACCCTGGCTTACTGGAACTCTATTCGCCCGCCTTACAGGCTGCAGCCAGGGCAGATACTAAGACTGAAGCCTCGTCCTGAAGCCAGAAAAACCACGGCAGCCAAAGCAAAGCAAAAAACGACCGCCAGCAAGCGCAAGTCGAGTGCTAAACCACAGGCCAGGTCGTCGACTGCAAAAAAGAAGCATTATAAAAAGCAGACAACAAAAAAGACCACGCGCCAGAAAAGCAGCAAATCAACTACTGCGGGTAAGCCCAGGTGGGGCTGGCCGGCGCAGGGGAAAATCAGTTATCGTTTCAGCAGCAAGGCTGGTGGTAAAAAAGGTATCGGTATTGCCGGACGAAAGGGCCAGGCAGTACGCGCGGCAGCGGCAGGCAAGGTGGTTTATAGCGGAGAAGGGTTGCTGCGATACGGTAAAATGATTATCGTCAAGCATAACAGTCGCTACCTCAGTGCCTATGCACATAACCACAAGTTACTGGTTAAGGAAGGCGCATGGGTCAAGGCCGGGCAGAAAATTGCACAAATGGGCAGCAGCGGGAGAAACAATACGCTGGTGCATTTTGAAATTCGACGAGACGGAAAACCCGTTAACCCTATAAGGTATCTGCCAAAAAAATGATAACAATGATTGTCTTCCTCAGGCATATCGGGTTATCTTTAATATATCGGGATCAGAAGCGTATCACAGTTGCAAAAAAAACAGATCAAGACAGCGTAGTATGGGCCGATAAATAAATAGATAGCGAAAAGATTCGATTAC
>DRJJ01000187.1 GCA_011052255.1 Gammaproteobacteria bacterium
GCCGGCATATTGATGCATCTACCCAGGTCATCTTTAACCACCGTTATATTACTCGCCCGGCCAATGCCGGTGGTGAAAATCATATTGAACTAAGCGAACAAGAATTTGAGAACAGATTGAAGCATCGTTGCTTTGCCATGCACTGGCATAGCCATGGTCTCCACTATGGTATCGGGATGGAGGTTCATGCATGGATGCGTTCCGACATGAACGTCGTCGTCAATGGTTCGCGTGCTTACCTGGATCAGGCTACGTCGCTATTTACTGATATTATTCCGGTGCATGTCGTTGTGTCATGTGATGTATTAGCAAGCCGTTTGCGCGCGCGGGGCAGAGAAAACGCTGCCGAAATTGCCGAACGCATTGAACGTGCGCGTTCGCTTGAAACGCTTATCCATCCCAACCTTGTGACCATCAATAATAATGACAGCCTGGATATTGCCGGCAGAGCATTGATTGCATTGATCCGATGACTGCGAAATCCGGCCTAACGCTTCGATTTTTGGGGACTGGCGATGCAGGCGGCATCCCCCTATTCGGCTGCGACTGTGAGATATGTTCAAACACATTCAAGGGTAATGGCCGTAGAAGACCGTGTTCTGCGCTACTGACATGCGAAGGTCATAGCATTCTGATTGATGCCGGTAGAACAGATCTCGTTGATCTCTTTCATGAGCACCCTTTCCAACGGATTCTACTCACACATTACCATGTCGATCATGTTCAGGGTTTATTCCATCTACGCTGGGGAAATAAAAACCTGTGCATGCCTGTGCATGGGCCACACGATGAACAAGGCTGTGCTGATTTGCTAAAGCACTCCGGCATTCTGGATTTTAGTGACTGTCTGGAGCCATTTGTCAGTAGAAGCTTTGATAAGCTTAAGGTGATCCCGGTCCCCTTGAATCATTCCAGACTTACACTTGGTTATTGCTTTAAATATAAACAGACACGCCTGGCATATTTAACGGATACCATTGGCCTGCCAGCAGAAACAGAACGTTTCTTATGCAGATGGAAGCCAACGGTGCTTGTTCTCGATAGCACGCACGCCCCGGGCTCAGCTTCCGTCAGAAACCATAATGACCTGCATATGGCCTTGCATATCCATGCTCGCATCATGCCTGAAACAATATGGTTGACCCATATCAGTCATGAACTGGAAACATATTGGCTTACTGGCGGGTTGCAGCTACCTGAGAATGTTCATATTGCGACAGACGGAACTGAATTCTGCCTATGAAACGATGAAATAGGCACGGCCCGTCGAACCGCGCATGTACAAGAGATAGCACTGACTTTTTTCACCGTATCGATGTCACAAAGTTGTCATGAATTTGTCGCAAAGATGCCACATTTCACCCTTACTCTCCCGATAGATATATAGTTGTATAGATATCTAAATATACAAGTAGGGAGATAACCAAATGAAAAGGAAAATTGTCATATCGGCGTTAGCACTGCTTAGTTTTGCACCGCCCGTATTTGCTGGCGAAACCGCTTTAATGGACATACTCGAAGCCAAGGGCGTAATTACCAAGGACGATGTTAAGACGGTTAAAAAAGCGAAAAAATCAGATCACAAAAAATTGTATTTCGGCGGTCGAATTATGGCCGATTATGCGTTTTATTCTGATGATGCAGGACTGGATATGGGCGATGGTCAGGAGTTCCGCCGTGCGCGGCTGTTCGCCAAGGGTCATTTCGGCGACTGGTATTTCAAGAGCCAGTGGGATTTTGCAGGGAACAAGACCACGGCCAAAGATGTCTACATCAAATACAAGGGATTTAAAAACATCACCCTCTCAGCAGGCCAGTTTTTTGAGGAGTTTACCATGGAAGGGCCGAGCAGTTCCAAGTACATCACCTTCATGGAGCGGGCAACGGTGGTAAATGCATTTGCCCCTTTCCGCCATATCGGCCTGGGCATTAATGGTCATGGTGCTTCATGGAGCAGCGCTGTAGGCGTATTCGGCGGTACGGCGACAGGAACAAAGACGGGAATCGATTCCAACTTCGATGTCACAGGGCGTTTTACCGTTGCCCCGGTGCATGAAAAAGGAGCTGTGATTCACCTGGGCGGTTCTGCCAGCTACAGGACGCCGAACTCCAATCGAACGGTTCGATTCAGGGCCAGACCGGAATCGCATGTAACACATGTTCGTCTGGTGGACACGAAAGCCATTGGCAATGTGGTTAATTTTATCAGCTATGGCCTGGAAGCCGCAGCCGTCTATGGCCCGGTTTCCGTTCAGGGCGAATATATTCGCACCAGCGTAAACTTCCAAAACGGCATTGCCAATGAGCCAACTTTTGATGGCTTTTATGCGTATGCAAGCTAGTTTCTTACTGGCGAATCACGACCCTACAGTGTGAAGAATGGCAGATTCGGTCGTATACATCCGAATAACAACTTCCATCTCGGCGCGGATGGCTGGGGTGCCTTGGAAGTGGCTGTACGATTTAGCCAGCTGGATCTGGAAGACACGGGCTTTGCCGGTGGCAAGGAGCAAAACATTACCGTCGGCGTCAACTGGCACCCGAATCCGCATGTGCGTTTCATGTTTAACTGGGTGCATGCATCAGTAGACCGTTCGCCTGTCAAGTAACGAACACCGTAGTTTTAAATGATTGCGCATTTTTCTCATTTTGAGCCTAACGTTTTACTTAAGCTGCCCACGGCCAGTTGGCGGGGAAGCTGAATGATAATGTGTAGTTACTGTACCCATACTACCAAAAGGTGCCATGTCCCAGTGGGTCAGATTGAAGTGATTGTTAGAATTTATAACCCTCAAATTCATTTAATATATGTAGTGTAGCAAAACAGGTTTAATCTGACACCTGGGTACCTTCCCATTCCCTGATGTACTCAGGCTGTATATTCATTGCCTGACGAGTAGCAATTTCTTTTTGGGCGACAGA
>DRJJ01000188.1 GCA_011052255.1 Gammaproteobacteria bacterium
AGCTGTACCGTCATTTGTGTCGCAGCAACCCGGCACCGTTTGCCGGCCTGGCCCGTTTCGGCCAGACCACCATCATCAGCTCTTCTCCTGAACGGCTGGTGCGCACACTGGGCTCACAGATTGATACGCGGCCTATAGCCGGCACCCGCCCGCGAGCGGGTGACAGCTCATCCGATCAGGCGCTTTCAGATGAATTACTGGCACATCCGAAAGAACAGGCCGAACACATCATGCTGATAGACCTGGAGCGTAACGACCTGGGTCGGGTCAGTCAGCCGGGTAGCATACAGGTCAATGAGCTGATGGGACTGGAAAGTTACGCGCATGTGCATCATATTGTCTCTAACATACGCGGAATACTGGTATCCGGCACCACACCGGGTCAGATCATTCGGGCCGTTTTTCCCGGCGGCACGATTACCGGTTGCCCAAAGGTACGCTGCATGGAAATCATTGCCGA
This sequence comes from Gammaproteobacteria bacterium, assembly GCA_011052255.1. Classification (GTDB taxonomy): domain Bacteria; phylum Pseudomonadota; class Gammaproteobacteria; order DRJJ01; family DRJJ01; genus DRJJ01. The sequence continues at coordinate 461 of DRJJ01000188.1, forward strand.
ACTGGAGCAAACGCCGCGAGGCGCTTACACTGGATCGATGGGCTACCTGAACAACAACGGAGACATGGACCTGAATATCCTGATACGCACTCTGATACAGACGCCTGACAGTATCAGCCTGCGCGCCGGAGCGGGTATCGTTGCCGACTCGGATCCGGTTCTGGAACTGGCCGAGACCCGTGCCAAGGCGCGTGGTCTGCTTATCGCAATAGATAGCTCAAGAAAATGACACGCATTAACGGTGTAGAAACAGAGCAGATCCCGGTATCGGACCGTGGGCTGCAGTATGGTGACGGACTGTTCGAGACCATTGCAATTAATGACGGACAGCCATGCCTGCTGGATCAGCATCTGGCACGCCTGCAGCGGGGCTGTGAACAGCTAAACCTGCCGCGTCCTGATATCAAGCAGCTGGCAGCTGACTGTATTGAACTATCAAAAAATACCACCGGTAAGCTGCTTAAAGTCATACTGACACGCGGTACCGGTGGTCGAGGCTATCGACTACCGGATACCACCGATACTCGCTGTATTCTGAGCCTGCATAACTGGCAGGCGCTACCGGAACAAAACTACCAACAGGGGGTTACGCTGCGCTACTGCACCATCCGTCTGGCGGATCAACCAGCGCTGGCTGGTATCAAACACCTGAACCGGCTGGAACAGGTGCTGGCGCGATCAGAGTGGCATGACCCTGCTATTTTTGAAGGAATTATGCTCAACCAGCAAGGTGAGGTGATTGAATGCATATCCAGCAACCTGTTTATGATCGATCAGTCAGGGGTGTTAATAACACCCGCGCTGGATCATCAGGGCGTCGCAGGGGTCATGCGTGAGCAGGTCATCAACCTGGCAGAATTCCTGAACATACAGCTTTACATTACGCAGATCACTAGCGATGATCTGCAGCGTGCATCAGAAGTCTTTATTAGCAACAGCCTGATTGGTATCCTGCCTGTATGCAAGATAGAAACTACACACTACCAGCCAGGTCCGGTAACCTCACAGTTACGGAACATCCTGCCGGAAATGGTGCTATCGGGTACTAACCCCGGCACCAGGACATGAAGACTCAAATAATAAAATACAGTGTAGTCAGTGTGCTGGTCCTGTTGCTGGCAACAGGTGCCTGGCTGATCACAGATTATAACCGCTTTCTCAATTCCTCAGTGAACACAGGCCAGGAAGATATGCGCCTGGAGGTTCGACCCGGACAGTCGCTCAGGTCTATAGCTGGCGATCTGTATTACCACGGTATGATCGAAGATAAGCATGTTTTCTATTTCAGGGTATTGGCCAGATTGCGTGGCAACGCAGCCCGTATCCACATTGGTGAGTATCTTGTACGTCCAGGTACCACCCCTGCAGCATTGCTGGATCAGCTCAGCAGCGGCAAAGTCATGTTATACAGTCAAACTATCATCGAAGGCTGGAGATTCCGGCAAATGATAGCCTCGTTGCGCCAGAATCCGGCTATTGTTAAAACCGTGCTGGATAAATCTGATCAGGAAATTATGGCAGCCATAGGTCATCCGGAGCAACATCCCGAAGGCCGGTTTTTACCAGAAACCTATCGTTTCCCAAAGGGCACCCGTGATACGGATTTTCTAAAAAGGGTCTATGATGCCATGGCCACGGAGTTGAACCGTCAGTGGCAGGCTCGTGCCAAAAATACCAACTATCCACTCGAAACGGCAGAAGAAATGCTAATTCTGGCCTCCATCGTTGAAAAGGAAACAGGTGTAACAGAGGAGAGGCCACAAATAGCAGGCGTGTTTATAAGACGCCTGTTAAAAAATATGCGCCTGCAAACAGACCCGACGGTAATATATGGTATGGGTGATAAATTTAAGGGTAATTTACGCCGTAGAGACCTGAGGCGCGATACACCCTATAACACCTATACTCGCAAAGGGCTACCACCCACGCCGATAGCATTACCCGGTCGCGGTTCACTCTATGCGGTGGGGCATCCGGATGACAGCAAGACCCTGTATTTTGTTGCGCGTGGTGATGGGCGACACAAGTTTGCGGAAACACTGGATCAGCATAATAATAACGTTATCAAGTACCAACTTGGGGGACGAGCCAGACCCTTTAGCTCAATGCCGGCAAACAAGAAAAAATAAGACTCACTATTTTAGCCCCTTCTCCCCCAGGGAGAAGGTTGGGATGAGGGGATATAAAATCTATCCTCCAGAAAAACTGGACACACCATGAAAAAAACCAGATTCATAACACTGGAAGGCTCCGAAGGCGCTGGCAAGTCCACCAACATGGACTACATACAAAAAGGCCTGCGAGCACAGGGTATCGACATCGTCACGACAAGAGAACCAGGTGGGACCCCGATAGGAGAAGACATCCGACAACTGTTACTTGGCCACAAACATACCGGCATGAGTGATGACACAGAACTATTGTTAATGTTTGCCGCAAGAGCCGAACACCTCGACAAGGTTATACGTCCTGCGCTGGAGAAAGGTCAATGGGTGTTATGCGACCGCTTCACCGACGCAACCTATGCCTACCAGGGCGGTGGCCGTGGAATAGCCTCAGACAGAATCGCAACACTGGAAAACTGGACACAAGCCGAACTACGCCCGGACCTGACCATCTATCTCGATGTACCCATCGAAACTGGCCGACAACGGGCAGGGGATCGCAGCGCACCGGACCGTTTCGAGAAAGAACAGAATGCTTTTTTCAATAAAGCCCGAAAGGTCTACCTTGATCGCGCTGAACAGGAACCAGCGCGATTCAGAGTGATTGACGCCAGTACCTCGCTGGATCAGGTGCAGGTGTATCTGGATGAGGTTCTTCAGGAACTGGTAAGTAAGAAACGATAGCATGACGTGATTATGGTTAAGGATATACAAGTAATGTCTAACTCCTTAACTGGTGTAAAAAGGGCATAAGCATCATAATTTAATTTATAACTAAAATAGTTAGCATATTAAGGTTTAGAGTTAATCAGAGGATCCTGAATCAAAAACGTGTAATGATACTTGACAGCTTGCACTCGTGTTATAAGGTTAATCTATGGTAACAGGACATCATGGCTTGAAATTGAAGCGTAATAATTCCAGGGAATATTAAACATCACAGGAGTAGTGATATGCCAGTATCGATACTTGCCGGGCCAGTCTTGAGACGTACTGAGAATAACCGGATTTGTATATGGTTGGTCACCAATCAGAAGGCAGATGTTAAGGGTTATGTATATCAAGACGCTGATCTGACCAACGTAATAGGAAGAGAAGAGGCTGCACGAAATGGCGCTCCTGATTCCATAAAATTAGGCGATAGATTGCATGTGTATCTTATACAACTTCGCCCGACACAAGCAGATAAATTCCCACTGGATAAAGTACTGCAATACGATCTCACTATAGGAGGAAAGACTCTTGCAGAGCATGGTTTGATTGGTGGAAGTAAAGGGATAAATTATCCCGGGCATAAATTACCCTCATTAATTATACCCAATGTGCTAAAACATGTTCTTTATGGGTCCTGCCGAAAACCACATACTGAGGCAGCCCGCGATAGTTACGGCATCTATGACCAGCTTGCGACAGGCGATGCCGTAGTAGCAAAAAAGGCAAAAAATAAAAATGTACGTCCCTCACATTTGATACTAACAGGCGATCAAATCTATGCAGATGATGTGGCCGGGCCACTACTTGCCAGCCTGGTTACGGACGGCAGGAAATTGACGGGTTGGGACGAATCATTACCGTTAAAAAGTTCCAGGAAAACCAGGACTATTAATGCAGCCGATATTCCCTTGTACGGGCGTAAAAATATTTTAGATAATGAGGTGGCGGGGATTACAAGTAGTAATGGTGAGAACCACCTGATGACATTCGGTGAATATGCTGCAATGTATATCGCTGTATGGAGCGGGAATGAGATAGATTTACCGCCGACAGGATCGATAGAGGATTCATTGTCTGCAGATGTGTACACGATAGATGATTCTGACCTGGAAGATAATTTTGGGACTATCTATTCATCTATATATGATAATGAACTTGTACGACTCATTCCTTTTAACAGAACATTACCAAAAGTTCGACGCTTGATGGCGAATATTTCAACTTTAATGATCTGTGATGACCACGATGTGACAGATGACTGGAACATACGAAAGAAATGGGAGAGAAAGATTAATAATAATCCTCTTGGAAGACGTTTACTATGTAATGCACTAGCTGCATATTGGGCCTTTCAAGGATGGGGTAATAGTCCGGATAGTTTTGATGGGCCATTCATGAATATGATTAGCGAGCATTTAAACAATAAAAAAATACGTGGCGTTACTGCAAAAAAATATGAAGATACGTTACTAGAGACACATTGGCTGTACTCAGTCCCGACTAATCCGCCTATTATTTCACTGGATACCCGTACTCAGCGACAAACGGATAATCAACGTAATCCTGCCAGGCTAGTAGGTACTCAAGGCTTAAAGGATCTAAAAAAGCATTTTAATAAGTATATCAGACCACAATATGATTCCACGATTCGCAAGATCCCGGCAATAATAGTGTCAGCTGCCCCAGTGTTTGGTTTTAAGGCCATTGAGTTTGCACAAAGAAAAGTGTTTGGCACAGGGCTGGCTAGTGTAGAATCCCTGGATTATGAGTCCTGGATAGCAAATAAAAAGGGTTATAATAAATTTGTTTCTACCTTAAACAATGATTTGAAATTATCGTGGGCAGTGTTTCTGTCGGGTGATGTGCATTACTCATTTGTAAAAAAATACAAAAAAGGAAAGCGGGCTAATAAGGGTACTGAAAAGCTGCTTTTCGACGCATATCAATTGACCAGTAGCCCTATCATGAATGCTCCGTCTGTAAAGTACTTGTTTCGGAAGGTGACTGATGAAAAACATGCTGAGCATGCGAGAAAGAATAATTATCTATTACCTGTCTTGCCATACAACTCTAAAAAATATGTTATAGACGAAAATAATATTGGCATGATTTCGTTTGTCGATGGGAAACCAGCAAAAACGATATTTTATTATACTAACAAGAAAAAAATATTGAAGAACTATACATATAATCTGACGGCACCGGTATAGTTTTCCTTTTTTTTAGTAGAAAGAACATTTAATTTTATTGGTTTATATCCGCTAAGTAACAGGAAAAATCAAGTCTAAAAAGTATTTTATAGTTGAGTCACGTGTTGATAACACGTATTACCATGTCAAGTCATCAGGTATTTGATAGCCTGCATATGAATCATTTTCATCAATTTTGTGTTCTTTATCATCAAATAAAATAACGCGATTGCCGTTTCTTTTCTGAATTTTTTCCGCTATAGACTTTGGTACGAGTTCATATCGCCCATCTATCCGGGCAATACCGCATTTCCCCAGTATAAGTTGATGTTTTAAGTTGTTATTAATGTAAATCCTCTTGACCTTGCCATTATGCTGGAAGTTGTAGGCAATATCGCAGTCATCAGTACGGTCTATAGAGTTATTCGTAATGAGCTGACTAATTTCCGCTGAGATGGCCTTTTTCTGTGCCTGCTCATGTCTATCCCTGTTTAATTCACGATCCCGCTCGGCTTTTTCGTTAGTAGTTTGCTGAGCTTTAAGTGCGGTTTCACCAACACTATATGAATTTTTGCTTGAGCGGTTTTGTTTATTCTTCTTATGCTTGTCTTTCTTTGCCTTGTGGACCTGTTGTTTGGTGACCAGGCCGGCTTTTAGTAGTTGTTCCTGAAATGGATTGTTCATTCTGGATCTCACAAATTGACTGATATTGAGGGATAGACGATGATTTTATCGCATTATCATCGGATAGTCCTGCTAATTAGTAACCTGGAATAAATATTAGTAAAAACCGGGGATGAATCCTTAAAACACTCCAACATCAATATAAGATCTCGCAATCTTTTTAATAGAAGTAAAATAGCAAGCTGTGCGCAAGTCATGTACATTTTCTTCTTTTTCCAGAGTATTGCGTATTTGTTGATAGGCCTCACGCATAGTATCATCCAGTCCGGAACGGACCAGATCAAGCTCATCCGCACCTTTGGTTGCGGCATGTTTTAAAGAGTCAGAGACTTTCGAGCCAGTAACTTCTTCCAGCATTGCGGCCATCTGGTGGCCACGTAACTCATCATGACGTTTTTGCATACGACCAAAACGTATATGGGAAATGTTTCGTATCCATTCAAAATAGGAAACCGTCACACCTCCTGCATTGGCATAGGCATCAGGTATTATGATAACGCCTTTCTTGTTAAGTATTTCATCAGCACCGAAAGTAATCGGCCCATTTGCAGCTTCAATAATTAATTTGGCCTTTACTTGACCCGCATTTTCCAGTGTTATCTGGCTTTCAAGGGCTGCAGGAATCAATATATCGCATTCTTTTTCCAGTACAGCCTTACCATCTTCCTCGAAACTGGCAGAAGGAGAATTTTTGATGGTTTTGTGCTGATTGACATGCTGGTACAAGTCTTCAATGACCAGGCCGTCATCATTAATCAGTGCACCATCTCGTTCGATAATGGCCGTTATTTTAACCCCGTCTTCTTCAGACAGGAATTTGGCGGCATGGTAGCCTACATTGCCCAGGCCTTGAATAACACAGGTTTTACCATCAAGGCTGCCACTCATATTGGCTTTTTTCACATCTTCAGCGTGGCGGAAGAACTCCCGTAGCGCATACTGGACACCCCGGCCGGTAGCTTCTACGCGCCCCTGAATACCACCATGATGCACAGGCTTACCGGTAACGCAGGCCACATAGTTAATATCATCAGGATGTAAATGTTTATAGGTATCGGCCATCCAGGCCATTTCGCGCTGGCCAGTACCAATGTCGGGTGCCGGTACATTGGTAGATGGACTGAGAAAACCTTTGCGTACCAGTTCAAGGGTAAAGCGTCGGGTAATCATTTCCATTTCATCACGGTCATACTGGGTCGGGTCAATCATTAATGCACCCTTGGAGCCGCCAAAAGGAACATCAACTATGGCACATTTGTATGTCATCAGGGCGGCAAGGGCTTCCACTTCGTCCTGGTCAGCATGGGGGGCGAAGCGAATGCCACCTTTAGACGGCAGGCGATGGGTGCTGTGGGTAGCGCGCCAGCCAGTGAATACTTCAATTTTACCCCTGATTTTTACCGGAAACTTGACCTGTAATACCGCATTGCAGGATTTTATCGCCAGTGCTGTTCCTTCATCAAGCTTCATTGCAGTCATAGCCTTGTCAACCATAAGATCAACGCTTTCGCGGAAGCTGGGTTCGTTGCCGGTTTGTGTCATTATTTTTCTACCTGTATGATTATTACTTACTGGAGGCGGTGTCTCTAATTAAGAATGCACTCTTAATAGAAAAGCACATATTCAGCAAAATACAAGTAACATGGGTCATTATGAACCAGGTCCTGCTTGTGAGTAGCAACATAAGACCGTAGTTTTATGGCTATTGATAATTTTCTTTATGGCATTCGCATATGAAAGAACAACTTAGACTAGTCTTTTCACCCGTACTCAAACTTTTTGAGAAGGGTAGCGGGCCTTATAAATATAAACCACTAAACCGTAAAATACTGGTTATTATGGGGTTGCTGTTCTCTGGCCTGGCTGCCGGGGTGTTTTACGCTACACCCGGTGATGATATCGGTTATTTACTCCCTGTTATTGTTTTTTCTGCTGTCGGTGTGGTTTGCATTCTTGTAGGCTTCCTCGGGAGTGATCGAGCTGTGTCGAAAATATGGGGTAATCGATGAATATGAAAATAATTAGACGCGCATCACGATGAGCAACACAGGAAAAGCGATCCTGTTATCGGCTCTGGTATTCCCTGGGGCAGGTCATTTCTACCTGAAGAAGAAAATTACCGGTACTGTCCTGGCTGTCTCGGCATTCTTCGGGCTGTATTCTATTGTGTCGAAGATACTGGGACTGGCTCAACAGATAGCCGACAAAATCGTCAGTGGTCAAGTCCAGCCCGACATGGCAATCATTACAGAACTTCTAACCACCCAGTTAGCCGGTGCTGAGACTCAATCACTTAATATGGCTACTACCGTTTTAATTATTGCATGGGTAATTGGCATTGTGGACTCTTATAGAGTGGGTCGGATAGAAGATAAAATACAAGGCAGTTGAATAACACTAGCAGCAGGTATAGCCAGGCTAGAAGCATCGGTGACAGGTACCGATATATCAAGAGGAATGCTAGCGAATTACCTCGAGCCCGTGGGTAAGCTCGACCTGCCCATCCATTCCATCTATCTCCTGAACCAGGCTGGTTTATTCAGCCTGGTTTCAGCTTGCGCTGATATCGTATCAGACAAGTAAAAAGGAGGTGAATACCATGAATGCCACAAAGACAGATACAGTCAGGGTCTGGGACCCGCTGGTACGCTTTTTCCACTGGTCGCTGGTCGCGGGCTTTACGATAGCTTACTTCACTGGAGAGGACTTTATTACCCTGCACAGCTGGGTAGGTTACTTTATTCTGGTGCTGATCGTTATCCGTATAGGCTGGGGGTTTGTCGGTAGTCGCCATGCGCGTTTCAGTGATTTTGTCTATCGACCGGCCACGATAAAACAGTTCCTGAAAGATACCTTACAGGCAAAGGCAAAACGTTACCTGGGCCATAATCCGGCTGGTGGCGCGATGGTGATACTGTTAATGCTGAGTATACTGATTACCGGTTTTACCGGGGTGATGGTACTGGGTGTAGAAGATCAGGCAGGACCAATGGCATCCTGGTTTGTCGGCAGTTCGGATGTCTGGGGTGACATCGCAGAAGAAACGCATGAGTTCTTTGCCAATTTCACAGTATTTCTCGTATTGCTGCATGTGACGGGTGTGTTTATCGAGAGTCTTATTCATAAAGAGAACCTTGTCTCTTCAATGATTAGCGGCTTTAAGCAAGCCAAATCCGTCCAGTAATCAGGAGTGAATGATGATAATAATCTTCCCGTTTGTCCTGTTATTGGCTGGTCTGTTCTCGGGTGCCGTGTGGGCAGATAATGCAGCCGTAAGTGAGATGCTGGACGTGTACATACAACAGGGTGCAGTGCAACCTGATGCACAGGCTGGCAAGGCTATATGGCTTAAGACTTTTATTGCCAGTGACGGATCAATACGTAGCTGCACCACGTGTCATGGCAATGATCTGAAGCAGTCAGGCAAACATGTCAAAACCAAAAAACTGATCAAACCGATGGCACCTTCGGTAAACCCGGATCGCCTGAGCAAAACACGTAATATTCGAAAATGGTTCAGACGAAATTGCAAATGGACCATTGGTCGAGAATGTACTGTGGTTGAAAAGGCCAGTCTTCTGGCCTTCATCAATCAGCAATAAAACACGGGGTGATATCATGAAAGGCAGAAATATTGTAATCAGTAGCATTCTGGTTTTGAGTGTAGCGTCTATCCCCTTTGTCTGGAGCGACGATGACAGCGAGGAATGGCAGGAATACAGTCGTCATTCCACTGGCGTGGCAAAAATCACAAACCCGGTCTATCTACAGGAATGTGGTGACTGTCATATGGCTTACCCGGCGGGCCTGCTGCCAGCAGATGCCTGGCAGCGAGTCATGAACGGTCTTGAAGATCATTTTGGTGACAATGCTGAACTCGACCCCAGCACCCGTAAACAGATCACAGATTATTTAATTGCCAACAGCGCAGATAAATCAGATTATCGTCGTTCGCAACGATTTGCGAAAAGGGATAAAAAGAGCAATGATAATATGCGTATTACCGAAACACCTTACTTCAGGCATGAACACAATGAAATACTGGCCCGTTTGGTAATCACGAATAAAGAGGTCAACAGTTTCAGTAATTGCAATAGCTGTCACCAGAAGGCTGAACAGGCCTCGTTCAAAGAAAGGGATATTCTTATACCTGGCTACGGGCGCTGGGACGATTAAGCGGTTGTATGGTTTATACTATTAATATGAGACGATTAGCTACCTATCTGCTGCGTGCGTTGTTCCCGGTGTTATTACTGAGCCAGGGCGTTGCTGTGCTGGCCGGTGAAGATCATGACGAGGCCCGGCGCTTGCTCAAGTCCGGTGATATTATGTCACTGGAGCAGATACTGGAAAGATTACGGCCTGATTATCCCGGTAAAGTCATCGAAATAGAACTAGACCATGACTCCGGAAAGAGGGTCTATGAAATAGAAATGCTGGGCAGTGATGGCATTGTGCGTGAACTGATTATTGATGCGACAACCGGTACCTTGCTACGTACTGAACGGGAAGACTGAGTATGCGTCTGCTTCTGGCTGAAGACGATGATGCACTGGCTGCAGGCCTGAAAAAAGAGCTGATCGCAGCCGGTTACGCTGTTGATACAGCTGACAACGGTGTAGAGGCCGAGTATCTCGGAAATGAGTCTATCTATGATGTAGTGGTGCTTGATCTAGGCCTGCCACGACGCAGTGGTCTTGAAGTACTGCGTAACTGGCGCAGTAACGGAAACGCGTTACCCGTGATTGTGCTCACCGCTCGCAATGCATGGCATGAGCGTGTTGAGGGCTTTAAAGCGGGTGCCGACGATTACCTGGGTAAACCGTTCCATGCAGAAGAGCTTCTGGCCAGGTTGACGGCCCTGTTACACCGTACCAGCCATATGCCAGGTGGCACGCTAACGGTAAGCGACCTGTTGCTCGATGAAGAGCGACAGACAGTAACCACCCCAGATGGAGAGGCACACAGACTGACCGGAACCGAGTTTAGACTGTTACGCTACATGCTGTTACACCCCGGCAAGGTATTGTCCAAATCACTGCTTACCGAGCACATCTACAACATGGATTCAGATAAAGACAGTAACGTGATCGAGGTCTATATCAGGCGCTTGCGCCAGTTACTGGGTAGTGACCGTATCAAGACCCTGCGAGGCCAGGGCTATGTATTCAGGGACAGCTGATGCGATCCTTACAGTCCAGACTGGGTAGTGGCCTGATACTGAGCCTGATAGCCGTGTTCAGCGTGCTATGGCTGCTGGTCAGTTCCGGTATACAATCCCTGGCAGACGAGTACATAGCATCTCGTTTGCGTCACGATGCAGAAATGCTGCTAAGCACCGTCAATTTTGATGCCAATGGCAACCTGGTGCAGGACGAGACAGGCATTGATCTGGTCTACACCAAACCTTTTTCCGGGCACTACTATCTGATTACATCTGCCGGGCAGGTAATAAGTTCGCGTTCACTGTGGGATCACTCGCTGAGTCATGCAGAGGTCAGCACCGGTCAGATTATACGTAGTTATCAGGATGGCCCGGACAAACAACTGCTATTGGTGATAGATAACGGTTTTAGTAAACAGGGCCGCAGCTTGTCCGTAACCGTGGCGGAAGATCTTAATCCGGTCATACAAAGTATCAGCCAGTTTCAGTCACACTTTGCAATGACTGCACTGGGCCTGTTGTTTCTGCTGGTCATCTTGCAGGCCTTTATACTGCATCACAGCCTGCGCTCTCTTGCACGGGTACGCAGTGAATTAAAACAGCTGCAACAGGGTAAAATCGAGCAACTGGGAACCGATTTGCCCACCGAATTACAGCCACTAGTGAGTGAGGTAAATCACCTGCTCAACATCATGACGCAACAACTGCACCGATCACGAGATGTCCTCGGTGATCTTGCTCATGCAATCAAAAAGCCGTTAACCGTCATGCAGCAGCTAACAGACAAACATCGGGATACCATGCCTGCCGAGCTACAGGAAACGCTGGCAAAACAAATAATCGCGATCAACCGGCTGACAGACCGTATCCTGAAACGAGCGCGCCTCGCCGGTCATCACCACGGGGGTGTGCGGTTCTCGCTGGCGCAGGATCTACCAGACCTGATCAATGCAGTGGAAATCATGTACAGCGAAAAATCCATTTCAATACAGGTCGAAATGGATAAGGAAACAGACTATCAGATCGATCGTGAAGACATGCTGGAACTACTGGGTAACCTGCTGGACAATGCCTGCAAGTGGGCTAACAGTATTGTAAAAATAAGCATCAGGGCTAAATCTGGCATCAGTATCTGTATTGAAGATGATGGTCCTGGAGCCGACCCGGAAATGCTGCAACAACTCGACAAACGTGGCGTACGCCTGGACGAAACAAAACAAGGCTATGGGCTAGGCCTCGCGATCGTCTCCGATATGATCAGGGAATACCAGGGCAGCCTTGTGTTCGGCAGATCAGAAAAGCTGGGGGGGTTCAGGGTTGATGTTACCTTACCTGCTGGCGAGGGATGATAGCTACAGAAAAGAATTAAAAAATTGTATGGCAGGTCATATGTGCAAGGGGTTGGAGATAGCGTAAAGTAATTTTTGTGCAACAACGTGAGAAATCGGGGCTTTCATTGAAATGCTCATGCTTTAGATATTACAACAAAGCACCATCACTGGCTTAAAATCCTTTGAAATATTCAAGTAAAATTCTTTCAGAAGTATGACTTTGCGTCGTATACGGGGATACTTTTTAGCCAGATTTGTTAATCGAGCAGGACGAGTGAATGCAAATTCAGCATACATATTAAAATCATTCTCAAGTGAGGACTTGTTATATTCTGTTAGAAATCCGTATTTATATAGTTTCTTACTTCCTTCTATGTTTGTAGATTCTTTAAGTGCTTGAAGTTTTTCTTCTTCAGTTTTAGCATAGGTAAACCCGTCTGGATTAGCTGCTAACCAGGATAGTTTACTAAATTCATAACGAAACATTAAAATTGAGTTAAACTCATGGTGAAAAGTACTTGATAAATGCATCACACTTTTCTTATGAGTGGAGTCTGTGCCAACAGTTATATAAATTGTCTTATCGAGGTATGTTCCTCCATATGAGATATTAAAGAATTTTAGTTCGCCCAGTACAATTATGTTAGACAAATTATCCTGAAGTATTTCTAGTGGATACTTTTCAATCTCATTAGGTAGTATATTAATGAGTTGCTGCAGGTTATCGGTGGCAGCTTGTGAAGATTCGGCATTACCGGACTGAATTTTCCATAGCAATGGAATATATTGCTCCGAGTCTTTATACAAAATCTTTATTTTAAATAGCTGCTCGATTTTATCAATTTGTTCATCTATCGACAACTGTTTGCTAAAAGTACCAGCTGCTATCGTACTCATAAAATATAGCCCCGTTGTTATCATGAACAACGCAAGGGCTAGCTTGAGTATATTAATGCGCGAAGACAACGGCTGGCTTGATGCGTATTGCAGCACCGGTTCTTACGGTTTTCATAAGTGCCAGGCCTCTGTAAAGCAAGAGTGAGGCTGCAGCAAAGCTGGCAGGGTCATCCGCTATACCGGCTCCAGCGGTGACAATGTCTTCTGCTATGGTGGCTACAATAATAATGCCAGCGCCGAGAATATGGCTAACACCTACTAATTTATCCCAGAAATTGTTTTCCGGAACTGTTTGTTGTGCTGGTGATTGTGCAGGTACTTCATCAACTCTACCGGCTTCACTCTGTTTATTGTTAGGGGTGAGCTCAATTTCAATTTCAAGGCCGTTTGTCACATATATATACCCATTAATACTTCCTTTTATATCCGGCGCTATAATGCTGGATTTAATAACAGGTAATCCGGTTTGGCTAGAGATACTGGCTGAAACTTTTCCTGATGGAGCATAGGGTATCGTCGAGTGGGCAGTAAATCCCACCTCATAATTAATTTCACCAAGTGCTGGATTAAACTCCAGCTTGACCTCAGATAATAAACTACCAAGTACTTTATCAGCCTCACGCTTGGCTGTCAGTTCAAAACCAGTGCTTTTCATGATCATAAAGTCGACAGCCTTCGATGGCTGTACGGTAATTGAGCCTTTCAGACTGATGGTGGCTATGTATGCAGGTGATGCCACAACCTGATCGGGTACTGTATTCAGCTCATATTTAAACGGAATACTGTAAGCCCGGCGTTTAGCCTTCTTTTTAGCCATGTTTGGTTTTGTTTGTAGTTTGCGCTTCGGCTTTGGGGCAGTCGCTTGTTTACCGGTCGGGATATAGATTTTTTGACCAATGAATATAAGATCGGGGTCGTTTATGCGCGTACCGGTGTTGGAAATAACATTATTCTGGTTATTATGTTCAAAAAGTTCCGGCCACTTTAGCGGGTCGCCGAGAAATTTGTTTGATAGGTCCCATAAGGTATCGCCTTGCCTGACGACGTATTGCTTTCCTAACATAATCCAAGCTCCTTTTAGATTGATGTGATAATTCTAGAGTTATGTGGGAATTGGGTCAAGGCTTTAGTGGATATTTCATAACTTATTGTTTTGTATTCTCTATTCTATTCCCTAACCCTCGGTAACCGTTCCTGCGTGACTCTACCGACTACATCACTGTAGTCGACTCCCGGTGGGAGAGGGGACTTCATAGTACTGCCATATTTCATCATATTTCACCCTTCATTTGTCCGAATAACACCCTGCTCATGCCATATCGGCGTTGTTTACTAGCGTCAGTGATAAAACAACATAGGGAGCAGGATATGAGAATGTTAAGCAGGTGGGTTACCGGTAGTGCCTTTATTTTCTATTTGTACTGGTCTGGTGCGTGGCAGATAGCCTACGCCAGTACAGACGCTGAGGTCAGGATGCAGGACATTAGTCAGGGTAGTCTGGTCTTCAGGTCTGAGGGTTCCAAAGCCTACCGACAGGTTCCTGTGGTGTCGACGGATGTGGAGATGAATATCACCGGGATGATTCTGCGTTCACGCCTCAAGCAGACGTTTGAAAATACCTCTGACCAGTGGGTAGAGGCGATCTATGTATTTCCGCTGCCCGAACAGGCTGCTGTTGACCATATGCGTATCAAGGTGGGTGAGCGGGTTATCGAAGGGCAGGTTAAGGAAAAGAATCAGGCACGCAAGATTTATAACAAGGCCAAAGCGGCTGGTAAACGTGCGGCGCTGACTGAGCAGTTACGTCCTAATATGTTTACCAATTCTATCGCCAATATCGGACCGGGCGAAACCATTGTTGTTGAAATTGAGTACCAGCAATTGTTGCAGTACAAAGACGGGCAGTACAGTTTTCGGTTCCCGATGGCTATCACACCCCGTTATACACCGGGGAGAAGTGCTGTAAATGATGAAGCTCGGGCGATGAACAGTGGCTGGTTGACTGAAGAGGGCAATTTACAGGGCAGTGCAGCGATTACTCCCCCTGTTGATATCGGTAACAACAAGCTTAATCCGGTACGGATGAATATTATGCTGGAAAGCGGGTTCCCGTTAGCCCATCTGAAAAGTTCATACCATGCGATAAATTCTACACAGACGGAACCTGGAAAATACCGTATCGGTTTTACCGACGAAGTGGTATACGCGAAACGTGATTTCGTACTGAGCTGGACACCAGAGGCTGGCAAGCAACCCCGTGTAGCGCTGTTTAGTGAAAACAAAGGCACCGACAGTTACCACATGTTAATGGTCATCCCGCCTGAAATGGATAATACATCACAAAAGACCTTGAGTCGTGAGGTGGTCTACATCATTGATACCTCTGGCTCAATGGCTGGTACATCCATACAGCAGGCACGTAAGGCGTTGTTAATGGGTCTGGGTCGCCTGGATATATCATCACGATTCAATATTATCCAGTTCAACTCGGTTACACATATGTTGTTCCAGTCCAGCCAGATGGCAACACCTGAGAATATCAACAAGGCGAAATATTATGTGCGCCAGTTACAGGCTACAGGAGGCACTGAGATGGCGCCGGCCTTACAGGCGGGATTAAATAATCAGGTGTATGACCAGGATATCAGGCAGGTTATTTTTCTGACTGACGGAAGTGTTGGTAATGAAGCAGAATTATTCGTTTATATCAAACAACATCTTGGTAACAGCCGATTGTTTACGGTGGGTATCGGTTCTGCGCCTAATAGTCACTTTATGCGCAAGGTGGCGGAATTCGGTCGCGGGACTTTTTCGTATATCGGCAACGTCAATGATGTCGATGAAATAATGCGTAAGCTGTTTCGTAAGCTTGAAACGCCGCTGATGTCTGATCTGGTAGTGGACTTTCCAGGTAGCAACCTGGTCGACAGTTGGCCGGAACGGATTCCGGATCTATACGATGGAGAACCACTCTTGGTGTTCTGGAAAAGCCCGGGATATGGTATGGGTGAGATTCGCATACACGGTAAGCGTCAAAATATTACATGGGAAAATACATTTCCAATGTCGCTAGCTGGCAGTGGCAAAGGCATCTCACAGCTCTGGGCCAGAAAGAAAATATCAGAACTGATGGGCAGACAACTGACGCAGGGCAGGAACGGAGTACGTAAACAGGTTATTGAGATAGCGCTGGATCATCATCTGGTTAGTCAATACACCAGTCTGGTCGCTGTGGACATTACACCGGTACGATCGATAGCTACATCGCTCACAAAAAGTAAAGTACCGGTCAATCTGCCAACCGGCCAGCACTACACTAAAATCTTCGGCCGTTTGCCACAAACCGCAACACCGGCAGGTATGCAGATCATATCAGGGCTGCTACTGCTGTTACTGGGCTGGCTTGCCAGATGGAAATTAATGTACTGGAGGGTGCGCTCATGAGATTAGCCAGAGAAATGTTGGTTGCGGTTACTGTATTGGTGGTGGCTGCAGGGGTTCTGCAACTGGGGCAGGGGGTTTATATTAAGGCCAAGGCGGTGCTTGCCCAGCACCTACTGGAGCAGGCATGGGCACGGACTCAGGCGGGTGATCATCAGGTAAAGCCCTGGGCCTGGGCTGACACATGGCCACTTGCGCGCATTGTCATACCTTCGCAACACAAGACATATATCTTGCTGGCAGGTGACAGTGGCCGAACACTGGCGTTTGGTCCGGGTCACCATACCGGTTCACCCCTGCCGGGCGAACCGGGCAACAGCATGATTAGTGGTCACCGGGATACGCATTTCAGTTTTTTGCAATATCTGGCCAATGACGATGAGATTATACTGGAAACGGTACATGGTAAAACAAAGCACTATCAGGTGGAACAGGGACGTATTATGAGTGCTGATAACGCGTGGGTGGTTGATGATGATTCGGTGTCACGCCTTACGTTTGTTACCTGCTACCCCTTTAATGCATTGCAGCCGGGTACTGCTATGCGTTATGTTATAACGGCAGTGGAAGTTGATGTAGACGTAGTTAATACGCGGCCAATATCTTTGTAATCAGGTTAACCCCCTCTCCCCCAGGGAGAGGGTTGGGGTGAGAGGGTCAAGACTAGAAAGGCATTATTTTATCCCCTCATCCTGGCCTTCTCCCTGAGGGAGAAGGGGTAATGTCGAATCTCGATATGTTGAAACATCATGAGTAACTTTGAAACAGTCAATAATATACAAATCCACTATGAAGAGTCAGGTGAAGGCGATCCGGTTATATTTCTTCATGGCTTTGGTGAAACCTTATTTACCTGGAGCAAGCTTGTAGCTGAGTTAAGCAAGACTAATCACGTCATTGCTATAGATCTAATGGGTTTTGGAGAATCAGACAAACCTGCAGACAGTTCGCTATATACAATCGAGTATCAGGCCAAATTGGTCGTTCAGTTTATCAAGCAAAAGAAGCTGAAAAATATCGCCCTGATTGGTCATTCCTATGGCGGTGGTGTAACCATGTTGGCAACGGTGATGTTATTAAAGAATGAGGGCGTTATCAGAAAATTGATTATGATAGGGGGGATTGCCTATAAAATGCCGATACCGACCTTTATTAAGCTTCTTCTCATTCCAGTTCTGAGTAAGTTGGCCCTGGCATTAATACCCAAGCGCCGTATGGTCATGCGTATGCTAAATGTAGCATATTATCGAACCAGTAAAATTGAAGAAGGGTTTATCAGTGCCTATGCCCGACCATTGAATGATGCCAGGGCGCGCTCGGCACTGGTTTTTACTGCCCGTCTGATTATACCTGATAACCTGGATGACTTTACGTCACAATATGAAGATATCATGGTTCCTGCGCTGCTTATTTGGGGAGACAAAGATGTTGTTGTTCCTGTTACGATGGGTAAACGGCTCAGTCAGGATCTGCCCGATGCACGACTTGAGGTGTTTGAAGATTGTGGACATGTGCCACAGGAGGAAGAACCTGAAAAAACGCTTTTGCTGATCAGTAAGTTTTTACAGGATGACTGAATCAGTGTCCGACAGGGAAATTCCTTCAGAGATATTTGATTATAATGTCATTGCGAGCCGCGGTTTTTGCGGCGTGGCAATCTTTTTAATCTGGCAGCCAACTTCATGAGATTGCTTCGCTAGAGCATAGAGCCTCTACGGGTCGAGGCACCTTGCAATGACAGTGATTTTTCACTACTGAGGTATTTCCTAAACGTAAAGCAGTTCGTTATCTGTATAGTCTCTACTGGAATTTTCTAAAAGTTTCGCTTCATTATCACGCCGTTTAAGCAAGCCAGGTGATGCATTGTTATCCCACAGGCGTTTCATTGCGCGTATCTGTTGCGCTATACCGTGAAGGTCTTTGTTGGCAACCAGGGGTTTTATTGTCTTCATTTCTGCCCTGCTGGCCCCGGTCATTCTTGTACCCCGATTATAAACCAGCGACAGTAAGGCTGCCTGCGCATCAGCCGGAAGGAGTTCTATTCCAGGATAGGCTTTTAGAGTCTTTTTCGCATAACGAGGCAGGGTTGAGGTGTAGAAAATATCAGATGCGGAATCCAGACTGATGGTGATGTCTCTTAAATTAACAAGTAATTGATTAGCAGCTTCTCCACTAATACCCGCACTGGCAGACAAACGGCTTAGTTCGGGCTCCTGTATCGCAGCAGACCAGTCTTTACTGAATTGGTTTCTGGTTTGTTGGCCAATATCGTAGCCGATACCTATGGTTATACCACTCTTTTCACCCGGCCATATCGGGTGCTGTAGTTTGCGTTTGTAATAGACCCTGGAGGATATTTCACTGCTGATCAGTTCCTCTAACCCTGCCTTTGAAATAGTCAATGCGTATGGTTTGGTATCAGGCACACCGATCCCGGCGCTGTCTAGCAAGTCTTCGATACGGCTCATGGTGCCAACACCAAAAATACCGTCAGCTTCAATGCCTAATCGTTGCTGAATGGCTTTTAGTCGTTCCTTGTCATAGTTCATATGCTGAATCTCCCTGAAATTATTGCATTATTCTTGACCAGGTGTTTGTAGCTATCATAGTAGCAGAACAAATTCAAAGCGCCATTTAGCGCTATTGCCATTGGGGATGTAGGTAATCTGGTATAAACTACAAATATTACTACTGGCTGACAACCACTACCGTATAGAGGGGACTTTTGTGATATTACTTCTATTACGAGTGGGAACAAAAAACATACAGGAAAACGCGATATTATGCTTTACCCGTGGACCAAACCAGGCTGGGATCAACTGATAAAGCGGCACCGCGATGGGCGTATGCCTCATGCGCTGCTTATTTCAGGCTTGCCGGGTATCGGTAAGCTGGAGCTGACTCACTCACTGGTAGAAAGCCTGCTATGCCAGCTACCAGATCAGGATGGACAGGCTTGTGGGCAATGTAAGTCTTGTCTGCTTATGGCTGCAGGCACACACCCGGATGCATTTAGTGTGTCGCTGGTCGATGATAAAAAGCAGATCGGTATAAACCAGATTCGTGAGCTGGGTACCCAGTTGGTGCTATCCAGTCAGCTACAAGGTTATCGTACTGCCATCATCCATCCAGCCGCCGCGATGACGCATGCAGCAGCCAACAGTCTGCTCAAGACACTTGAGGAACCGGGGCCTGACACTATTATACTACTGGTTACATCCGATCCGGCACGCCTTCCGGCAACAGTGCGTAGCCGTTGCCAGATGGTAAAATTACCCGTAGCCGAACAAAATCAGGCACAACAATGGTTGCAGGAGCAGGGTGTTGAGCAACCCGAACTGGCGCTGGCACTCGCACAAGGCGCACCCTTGAAAGCCATTGAACTGTCTGAATCAAACCTTTTTGAGACACGTTCGGCCCTGTTTGATGACTTTACCGATTTAGTAAGGGGTGATCTAAGTCCAGTCAAGCTGGCTGCGAACTGGCAGAAAAAAAATGACCAAACCTTGCTTTACCTGCTTGATAGTTGGCTAAGCGACATGGTTCGACTCAAGTTTGAGCAAAACCCGTCGAATTTCAGTAATATGGATTATCAGCAGGGCTTGCAAGGTCTGGCGGGATTGATACAATCAAGGTCATTATTCGGGCATCTGGACCGGGTTAGGCAAGCGCTGGCCTGGCAGGAGTTTTCACTAAATCGTGACCTGCTAATTGAAGACGTATTAATTCCATTGGCACCCGTATGACTGGAATTATAGTCAAGTGATTGAGCGACTAAAGGTAAGAAACCAACATGGCTAAAGCACCAGGACTAGGCGCACGTCAGGGGATACTGTCTCTGGCTATCAAAGATAAAAATGCACTGTATGCAGCATATATGCCGTATGTCAAAAATGGCGGTTTATTTATACCGACCAACAAGCTATACAAGCTGGGTGATGAGGTTTTCATGCTGCTGACGCTGATGGAAGAGGCCGAAAAGCTGCCAGTGGCCGGTAAAATTATCTGGATTACCCCCAAGGGCGCACAGGGGAGTCGTGCTGCCGGAATTGGTGTGCAATTTAGTGAACAGGATCAGGGCAAGACGCGTAATAAAATAGAAGGCTATCTGGGTGGTGCGCTCCAATCAGATCGTCCGACCCATACCATGTAACCACGCTGCCGCTTTTTTCAGGCAAACTAATCTAATGACTACAAATACAATATCGCTGGTGGATTCACATTGCCATCTGGATCGACTTGATCTGAGTCGTGATGAGGGTCAACTGGCTTCTGCATTACTAAGGGCACAAGATCAGGGTGTGCAGCATATGCTGTGTGTGTCAATTGATCTTGAGGCCTGGCCGGCGATGTGTAAGGCGGTTGAGCCATTCGATCAGGTTAGTGTATCGGTGGGTGTGCATCCGAATGAAGATGAGGGCGAAGAACCGAGCGTTGCGACCCTGACAGAACTGGCGCAACACCCCAGGGTGGTTGCTATCGGTGAAACCGGGCTGGATTATTTTCGTAGCGAAGGTGATCTGGACTGGCAACGTGATCGTTTCCGTGTGCATATCGAAGCGGCCAAACAAACCGGTTTACCGCTGATTATTCATACACGCGAGGCACGTGAAGATACGCTGGCTATTATGCAGTCAGAAAACGCGCAACAAGCGGGCGGTGTCATGCACTGTTTTGCAGAAGACTGGGATACCGCCAAACGTGCTATGGATATGGGCTTTTATATTTCCTTTTCAGGTATTGTGACCTTTAAGAATGCGCAGACCCTGAAAGACGTAGCGCAACGTGTACCGGTGGATCGCATGTTGATCGAAACCGATTCACCATATCTGGCGCCGGCACCCTACCGTGGGAAACCGAATGAGCCTTCCTATGTGCGTCATGTTGCCGAGCATATTGCTGAGTTAAGGGGTATGAAGGTCGAGGATATTGCTGCGGTTACCACTGAAAATTTTTATCGGTTGTTTAAGAAGGCTGCAATCTCCTGAGTTGGTAGTAAATCCATAAAGATTGTCGTTTCGAAAAAAATGCGACTCGCAATGATAGTGGTCTATTCTTTAATCCAGAAGCACTGCTGCAATCCACTTATTCGCTGCAATCTGTCCAAATAAATCAGAAAATTCAGCAGTCGGATATTGTTGATCGAGCAGCTCGTATGCAGTTTGTAGTGAATCTCCATCTCGCAGGCTCTGCAACAGGCAGCCCATCTCGGTGGTTAAAAGATCAAGGTGCATATCC
This sequence comes from Gammaproteobacteria bacterium, assembly GCA_011052255.1. Lineage (GTDB taxonomy): Bacteria > Pseudomonadota > Gammaproteobacteria > DRJJ01 > DRJJ01 > DRJJ01. The sequence goes on from DRJJ01000188.1 coordinate 22,284, forward strand.
AGACCATCACGCCAGATCATTAAGCAGACTTTCTCATCGGGCAGTTCGCTTAGATCGAGGGTTTCAGGCTCTTTTGAAAAGTCACGATTGGCATGCCAGATATTATCAATTGGCCAGACTGAATCGATTAGTTGCATGTTTTCCTGTAAAACAATACACGCATACAGGCTCTGTTCTTCAGTTAGTTCGGCCAGACATTCCAGATCGAATTTCGTTGTATCGTTACCACTGAACACCTTGTGCCAGGAACGTTCCAGACGCAGGACATCAGGCAACCAGGGTAGGTCGTTGGCAAGACTGAGTTTGCTTGCAAACTCAGGAAAAGCGAGCCCATAACGATTCAGGTCTGGGCTGTGTGAAGGGTGCTCCTGAATGTATTGTTCACACACCTGAGTAAAATATGCGTCACCCAACAAGCGTGCGCACACCGGATAGATTTCACGCAAGGCATGAGCTAGCCCCAGACGAATGCTGTCACGGTATATCGCTATATGCGATGGTGCATCCAGTGTCTCGGTAGCATGCACCAGTTCACCGGCGGTTGCCAGTGCCGTTTCATCATATACGGCTGACAATATCTGCTGCTGTATGG
>DRJJ01000189.1 GCA_011052255.1 Gammaproteobacteria bacterium
AACTGTATTGGCGCCAGACGGCGTGCGATCAGGCTTGAGTCGGGAAGTTTCGCAATACGAATGGCCAGGTCAAAGCCTTCCTGTATCAGATCGACTTCGCGGTCGTTTAAGTCCAGGTCAAATTCTATTTGCGGGTGTTCTTTTAAAAACGCATTAATCACCGGGGTCATATGCATCAGACCAAAACTGGTCGGCAGAGCCACCTTCAGGCTGCCTTTCAGGGTGCCATGGGCCTGCGAGGTAGCCAGTTCTGCCTCAAGCACATCATCCAGTATGCGTACCGATTGCTGGTAAAAGGCGCGTCCACTGTCGGTCAGGTTCATGCGCCGGGTAGTGCGGTTAAAAAGCGCGACACCCAGATGTGCTTCCAATTCCTTCAGGCGTCGGCTGACAGCTGACTTGGCCACACTTAGCCGGTCAGCGGCCGCGCTGATGCTGCCGGCCTCAACCACACGGATAAAGGTGTCCATATTCTCAAAACGGTTCATAGGCGGCCTCTTGTTTCGAATCCTATTGTTGCGATATAAAGAACAGTTATTTCATATATTAGGTATTTATTCTTACAATCGCAACCACTATGCTACATCCACAGTAGATAAAGGAGAACATCATGAGCACACAGTCAGGATTATCCAGAGTCATACCCGCGACAGAGGTTACCGAAGGGGCCGGTGTCACTGTACACCGCACGATAGGTACACCGACGCTGCGTAACCTTGATCCATTCATGATGCTGGATCACTTCAACACCGATAACCCGGATGACTATATTGCAGGCTTTCCGTCGCATCCTCATCGTGGCTTTATTACCTTCACCTACATGATTGATGGCGATATGGAGCATAAAGACAGTATGGGCAATACCGGTAACCTCGGTCCGGGCGGTGCGCAGTGGATGAAGGCAGCCAGTGGCGTCATCCATTCTGAGATGCCAAAGCAGGAAAATGGTTTAATGCGTGGATTTCAGCTATGGATCAACCTGCCTGCAGCTAACAAAATGGATACGCCTGAGTATCAGGAATACAAGGCAGATGCATTTCCGGTGGTTGAAACATCAGGCTACCGGGTCAAGGTCATCATGGGTACTTTTGCTGATGCCAGCAGTCCGATAAAAGACGAGATTACCGATGTTTCATATCTCGATGTTCAGCTTGAACCGGGTGAAAAGTTTTCGCATGATTTACCAACAGTGAACAACAGCTTCCTGTACGTATATGGAGACAGTGGCCAACTTGATGGGCAGCATGCGCCGTTGCATACACTCACAACACTGGCTAACAAAGAGGCACCCCACAACTTTGTAGCAGGTGAGCAGGGTGCACGCTTTGTGCTGGTCAGTGGCAAACCAATTAACGAACCCGTTGTTCAATACGGCCCGTTTGTGATGAACACCCGGGAAGAGATTGATCAGGCCATGCGTGACTACCAGGAAAATAATTTTGTGCGCGACCGCGCATGGGTCAACCGAAAAAAATGATTCAGGGAAGCTGAAAAATGAAAGCACCAGAAGCAACCAGTAAACAGAGGATAGAAGCAATGGGCGGAAAACTGAAAGTAGTCAAAGGTGAATTTATTCGAACCGATTCGGGTTTCAGAAACTGGGTCACTAAAGAGGGCAGCGCAGGCCCCAGCGGAGAGGGTGGTTTTGTCGCAGAACCTGACCGCTATCATCTTTATGTGTCTTATGCCTGCCCGTGGGCACATCGAACATTAATCTTTCGTGCCCTCAAAGGGCTGGAAAAGATAATTTCCGTATCGGTCGTTCACCCACTGATGCCGGCAGAAAGCTGGGTGTTTGGTGACTACCCGGGTGCCACGGTAGACCATGTTAATAATGCCCGGTATTTATATGAAAACTATCTGTTGGCCGATCCGGATTTTAATGCACTGGTCAGCGTCCCGGTACTGTGGGATAAAAAGCGCCAGACGATAGTGAACAATGAATCTTCTGAAATCATTCGTATGCTGAATACGGCATTTAACGATTATGGTAATGCCGAGCTGGATTTTTACCCGCCGGCATTACAAAAAGAAATTGATGCAATTAACGCCGTTGTTTATGATAGCGTGAACAACGGGGTTTACCGTGCTGGTTTTGCAACCACACAAAGTGCGTATGAAGATGCATTTGACAGCCTGTTTGCGACACTGGATATGCTTGAAGACAAACTGTCACAACAACGTTATCTGGTTGGCGACCAGATCACCGAAGCAGATTGGCGCCTGTTTACCACCCTGATACGATTTGATGCAGTGTACTACAGCCATTTTAAAACCAACAAAAAACGCATTATGGATTATCCCAATCTGTGGGCCTATACCCGTGAGCTATACCAGGTGCCGGGCGTGGCAGAAACAGTGAACATGGATCATATCAAGTATCACTACTTTGGCAGTCACCGCTCAATTAACCCAACCGGTATCGTACCCAAAGGGCCGGATATTGATTTCATGCAGCCGCATAGGCGGGAACATGTATCATAAACTTATTCTCTCTTCCCAGGGAGAGAGGAAGTAAAACCACTGGTTCCCACGCTCTGCGTGGGAATCCATACAGCGCTTCACCAGAGGTAATATGCATTCCCACGCAGAGCGTGGGAACGAGGGTAAATTAATACACGGCATCAAAATACATTATTAAGCTTTTATCAAAAGGAGAACATCATGTCAGAACCCGTATCCCCACAAAATGCACCGTATCAGGTCGACGTCGAAGAAGGAAAAACCTATTACTGGTGTTCCTGTGGCCGAAGTAAAAGCCAGCCGTTTTGTGATGGCTCACATAAAGAAACCGGTTTCGAGCCAACAGCCTTTACAGCAGAAAAAACTGAATCGGTTTATTTGTGCGGCTGCAAAAAAACCGCTAACGCACCTTTTTGTGATGGGACGCATAACAAATAAACCTGATGGCTGGTTTGCTACTGGTTCCCGCGCTCCGCGTGGGAACGCGGCCCACCCTCAATAACAGTTTGTTACGTAGCCAGCTCCAGACTCCAGCGATTAAACTTGCCAACATCCTTCCCCAGTAAATCGGCTACACGTAATTGCCAGTTACCCTGTATCGATTCACTGATCAAACCGGCTAATGCAAGATTGGCAACAGAATCGTAAGTCCTGATCAGATTATCATCACCGGCACCGGACTGGTTATGCAGCACTACCTGTTGGCCAGACGGCGCGGTCAGTTCCACACGAAGATCACCGATATAGGTGTGCGTGATGTCGACGCTAACAATCAGGCTCTGTGCATTTCCTGCCTGGGCGATGTTTATAATGCTGCTTACGCCTGCAGGGTCGTTGTCCGGAATGGCAATTCCGGGCGATTCCTTACCCTGTACCACTTGTGTGGATGCCTGCAGATCCATCTCGAGTTCCCAGCGGCGCAATATGCCGGTATCAATGGGCGCGCGGTCGGCGATATTCAGGGTCCAGTCACCCTGGGCAGATTCGCCTATCAGTGTTTGCAGTGCCGGCACATCATCACTACTGTATGTGGTGATCAGGTTTTGTGTATTGCTGCCTGCTCGTTTGTGCAGCACAACTTCGGTCCCGTCAGGTGCGACCAGACTTACTTGCAGGTCACCGATATAAGTATGCTGAATATCGATAGCTACCGTTAACTGTGTAATTCGTCCGGCTTGCGTTACCTGCAGTGTGCTGCTTACCCCTGCCTGCTGATTGTCCGGGATCGCCAGGTCTGGTGCGACAGACACTTGTACATCGGGTGTCTCTATTGGTGGAATGGGGGTCGGAGTGGGGCCCGGCATATTGAAGTCGGCTACGATGCCGGTAACCGATGCGCCATTGGACTGTGCATTAACCCCCATGCCGAATTGAGCGAAGGCCTGCCAACAGCCGTTACGATTAGTTTCATAATCAGCAAGAGACATTTGCCCCGCATCGCGCTTGTCGTTAAGTGCTTCAAGAATTGCATCACGTGCATCCAGAAAACCCGGGTTGGCCGACATAAGCTTCAACGCATCAACAACGAGTTGTGCGCCCAGTTCTTTTCCGATATTTCGGTTCATTTCCAGCAGCGTAGCGCACCAGATCTCACCCAGGGGGTGCGGCCAGCGTCGGCCGTTAGTCTGAAAACCGGTGTAGCGACCATTGCCAAGATTACCGAAATTATCGGGAAAATTACTGTCATAGGGAAAATCGCGAATACCGTTCGGTCTGTTGGTAACCCAGTCGCCAACCACAATCTTGTCATTGATGGTAGAGCCAAAATAATCGCTCCAGCCTTCGCCCATGCCACCGCTTTGTATGCTTTCAAGTGCGCGCGCATCGGCAGGGCCGCCCACCAGGCGGTTGGTTACGCCGTGGGTAAACTCATGAAACACCACACTGGAATCAAATGCGGTGTGGCGCCCGGTAGAGGTTACCAGCCCCATGTTCATAATCGGGCGAGCACCGTCTACAGGCGTAGCCATGTTGGCGGTACCATTGACAGCCCCACTGTGAGCGCGCGCATCTACACGATCCCTCGGCTGTCCACCACGGCCCAGGTTGTCACTCTGGAAATTACCGTCGGCCTCACGAAATCCAAGCAGATAAAAATAGTCGTGCATCACACAACTGAAATAGAAGATGTTCAACACTTTTTGCTCGTCACCGGTCGGGTCGGCGGGGTCAAATACAATCGTACCGTTGTCATTGTTACCGGCTATCGAAGGGCCGCTGACACCCAGATGAGCCTCGACGTTGTTTCCTTCTGTTAGATCGCTCGCGACCCAGTCATCAGGAAAGGTTCCGGGTAGATCGTTAGGCAGCGGCAGGCCGTAGTCGGTCATCTGCCTTGGGAAATCTGTCATCTGTCTGCCTTCGCTTCCATCAATACGAAATACGGAACCGCGTGCGGCAATATGTTGCACGGTCTGGCGACAGTAGAGAATGGTCCCGTCCTGCACGTCAACCAGCGTGCGGTATTGTTCGCTATAACCCGGGTGGGTAATCATCACCTCCCACGCCAGATGCAGTTTGTCGTCCAGCGGAAACCACACCAGGCTGGCTTTTATCGCACCTTCAAACGGACCGGCCTCAAGCACCGTCGCCTGGTCAGGCTTTTCGATATAGGCGGCAATGACTTTTGGTTCAAAATCCTTCAGGTCAATACTGGCGAACGACATCGGTTCACCAAACTCGTCTCTTACATCACCCTGTGTTTCCTGTTCATCGGGTGCTGCAACATGTTGTGCGGCAACCAGTACCGCTTCCTGTACGGTCATTCGGTTTGCTGTGGTGGGTTCGTGATCAATGGTTATACTGCTACCCACTGTTTCCTTTATCCCGCCGGCCGGGGTATAGCGCACGGTTTCAGTTGCACAAAAAACCGGAATACTGTGGTACAACTGATGCAGATGCACCGCAACGGCACCACTACTGGTACGCTGGTAGTCAGGGTCGGCAGCATACTCGGCAGGTTGTGTTGCCACCAGCCCCAGCGCGCCACGAATACCCCGCACATGGTCAAGCGCGCGTTCTACATAGTTACCGGGTTCAGAGGGTGCATACTGTGAACGAATATGAGCAGGATTGCCGGTGCTCGCGTCGAAGCGTGCAATGCGGATGCGGTGCCGTCCGGGCAGCGAATCCGACAGTGTCGCTGCCGTGGCGTTAAGCACGTTCTCGCGTGTGTTGTTGATTTTGCTTCGGCTGAAGTCCCTGCGGTCTAACTCTCTACTCATGATGAATCCCTCCAATAGTTCAGACAGTCGCTATGTGATACGAGCAATCATAGAACAGAGTTTCTGACGTGCGCCACATGCACAACCCGCATAAGCGCAACTGTTCTGATTAGTATAATTTTAGCACATGGGGGGATCTTCGTTCCTGCGGGGAGGGTGAATTCCTTACTTGATATTGGGTAATTTGCACTTGAGAAACGGTTGCAGTATTAAGCCTGATGAAGGGTTTGGGATATCGGTAATTGGTGTAGGCATTCCCACGCGGAGCGTGGGAACCCATACACAATCTAATTAACACCCACCACCTTCCAGCTATCATCCGGATCAAAAGTTACCATCGATGAATCTACCTCGGCAGTCGCCTCACCCAGGTCTTTCTCGAAAATAGTCCCTTCATGGTTCATTACAAAGGTCATCACACCCGATTGACCGTACTCATCCGGCCAAGCTACAATCGCAAAGCCCGCGATCATACTGTCACCGACGATGTACTCATAACTGCCGCCTTTTGCATTGGGGCCCTGTGAAGTCAGTATATGAAAATGATAACCCCTGAACGGCGCATCATCACTTTCACGGGCCGATAGATATTCGCCGGCCTCGGTTACAAAACTTTGCAGCGGACTGATATCCTGTTCACTGACACCCTCCGCAGAATCCCAGAACAGACCATCGTGCTGACCGGGTGTGCTGCTGAACTTTCGGGCATACTCAAGTACACCATCGTCGTTCCTGTCTACAGATGCATACTTTATCTGGGCATCCAGCACCGATTTCATGGTATTGATCGCAGCCAGCTCATTTGCACCCACACGACGATTAATAATCTCTTCTATCCCGGCGCGGGTATCAAACCGCCATCCGGCATCCTCTTTTATCAGCGGGATGGGGAAGGGCCATTCGTTATTGCCGACAATCAAGGTTAGCAACCCGGTAAGCGATGTTTGCAGTTTATGAGCTTCCTGGTAAGCTTCGTAGAATTTTGCACGCTGCACTTTTTCAGAAGCCTTGTCGTCAGTCATCAGCAGGTCTTTGTATTTCTGTCCAAAAATAGTGAGCAAGGCACTATCATCATTCTCTCTGGCAGCTGTTATTAACGCATCAACGGCCTGTTCTGGTGTGTCATAGGAACGTTGTGATGAAGTAACTGATGTTACTGGCTTGTTAGTAATTTCTGCGGTTTCTGGTCCGCTGTCACACGCAGTTAGCAACAGCGCGAGCAGGGCGCCAGAAACACCCATCGCCAATTGTTTACCAAAATTCTTGTAATCAGGCTGAGACATAGTTAAGTCCTCGTTCATAAAATATTCTTGTTCTAACTTTCTTTAATTAACGTCTGCCCCGGCCACCACCACGGCCGCCGCCACCCCGGCTACTAAAGCCGCGGCTACTGTTAACGCGCGCTCTGCTGCCACTGGATCTTGCGCCACCGAAGGAACTGGGACGGTTACCTAACCTGGATGAAGAGCGACTTGAAGGTCGGCCCTGAGTCGATGGTCGCGAAGCGGAGCGTTTGCCGGCATCGGGCCGTGATGCGGGTCTGTTAGCAGGTCTATTGGCATTACCCGTACCGGCCCGGTTCGCCGGCCGATTGGTGCCACGGCCAGCTGGCAAGCCCCTGGCCTGGCGTTTTGCCGTATCGCGGCGAGCATTGTACTGCGTTCTGGCCCGTTTGCTGGGTTTCCAGGCACCGCCACCCCTGTTGACTGTGCGGTTCCGGTTGACTGTGCGGTTACTGTTATACGAGCGGTGTACATTATGACCACCCCAGCCCATATGGCTATAACCCCAGTGACCGTTATGAATAGCAGCGCCAACAAACAGTCCAAGCGTAAAACTGACAAACGGGTCTGGATAACTGTAGGCCACCACAGTAGTCGTAGTGGAAGGCACATAATAAGTAGTGGGTACATAAATAATCTCAGGCTCGGCCTGAACAATGGTCACCACCTCTTTCTCGACAACCACCACCTGTTTCTCATTCGATTCCAGCTTGCCAGCCGCCTTGGCCGCCTTACGTACCCGCTGAACCGCATCCATCACATCACCTTGCTGTGCAAACACCGCATCGCCCAGCTCTACCGTCCACGACAGCTTGTCATTCATCATCTCCAGTACCGGCGGCACCTCAAGCAATGCGATAATCGACTGGTCCCAGCCCTTGTCGGGCACCTCGGTAACCTTGCCGCCCTGTTCCTTTAAATAACGGGCCGCCTCAACAATCTCCAGCGGCAGGGTAGAGGCAGGCAGAACCTGCGCAATCAGCGCATCCGGGTACAGCGCAATCGGTGCTACCAGATTATCCAGCTCCTCGGCAGACAGCTTCTTGGCCGGCGGTCCATCTGCCGCATCAGCGGGCGGCGCCGTATCGGCCTGAATCGGCCCGGCATACAGCAAAATCAGTGATAGATAGATCAGAAAGCGGGGGATACCAACTGTGTAATTTTTATACATTTCCATCTCCGGCGGAATGAAATCCTGCAACGAATATAACATAAGGCACTGCAATTAAAACCGTTAACACCCTCTGCCTCCCCACCCCTATACTACCCCCATGCAATTCCCCACCTTCGCAACCCTCTTCCTGCTGGCCATGGCCCTGATGAACCTCTACATCTGGCGCCGCTTCCTGCGCCACATCTCCCACGCCAAAGCGCGCTACCTGATGATCATCCCCATCCTGCTCATGGCAGGAGACATCTTCTTCATACTAGAAATAGTCACCCGCATCATCCCGGATTCACCCGCACTGTATGTCATCACCAGCAGCTTCGTCGGCTTCACCTTCATGCTGTTTGTCATAGCCATTGTTTACGACACAACCATCACCGTGTCGAAACGTGTACCAGTCAACCAGCAACGCCGCCGCGTATTAAAACTGATCTTCGACGTCACTAT